>JAAZYN010000860.1 GCA_014239625.1 Myxococcales bacterium
CTCGTACAGGGTGATGCCCAATGCCCACACGTCGGCGCGGCGGTCCACCTGCATGCGCTGCGCCAGCAGCTGCTCGGGTGCCATGTAGGCCGGGGTGCCGAACAGGTCACCCGTTTGCGTGAGCGTCGGCTGGTCGCCTTCGGATTCTCGGGCGAGGCCGAAGTCCAGGATCACCGGAGCGCCGTCCGGCGTGACCATGATGTTGCCCGGCTTGATGTCGCGATGGATGACGCCCGCTTCGTGGGCGGCGTGCAACGCACGGGCAGTGTTCTCCATCATGCGAGCGATGCGCAGCACCTCCGCCTGGGTGGACTGTGCCGAGGTGTCCGTTGACACCGCTTCGACCGGGACCTCTTCCGCGGTGTCTTCCAGGTCGATGAAGCTAAGGGTCTCCCCCGTCGACTCACCGGACGCGCTGGCGATCTTGTTGGAGAGGCTTTCGCCCTCCACGTGACGCATGGCGAGGTACGGCACTCCCTGGGCCGTGCCCGTCTCGTACACCGTGCAGATGCCGGGGTGGTCCAGCCTCGATGCGATGGCCGCCTCCCTGCGGAACCGCGCCACCACCTGCTCGGACGCCGCACCCCAAGAGGTCAGGACCTTCAGCGCGACCTTGCGACCGAGGCGCGTGTCCTCGGCCAAGTACACCAGCCCCTGACCACCGCGGCCCAGCTCTTCGATGATCCGGTACGGACCGATCTGCTCGGACGACAGCTCGTCGTGGGCGTTGTCCGACGGAGTAACCACGTGCGTCGTGTCCCCCGTCTTCCCCTGCAGCGCCAGGTACTCGGCGGCGATGGCCTCTTCGTGACCCGGGAACAGCGCGAGGTACTCGGTCAGCTTGCGGACGCTCCCCGTCTCCTGGTCCTTCAAGTACCGCTGTAAGAACGCCTCGACCGGCGTGTTGCCCGCACCATCCGACACGGCAAGCAGCGTAGCCGATCGTCAGCGGTGACGGGGTTGTGGGCCGAGGGGCGCATCTCCCGGCCCCCAACGCAAGACGCCCGGAACTCCTGCGAATTCCGGGCACATTGTGGGCACTTCAGCGAAGGCTGGTTGCCGCAACGCAAAGTGCCCCAAGCCGTTACCAGAGCCTGCACCGACCATCCGGTCCCTCGCCGGCGACCGTCGGGGCAGCGCCCGCGGGCGCCGATCAACCCGGGGGCCAGGCCAGGGGGCGGCCCCCCAGGACGTGGAGGTGCAAATGGAACACGCTCTGGCCCGCGGCCTCGCCACTGTTGGTCACGACCCGGAAGGCGTCGCCGATCCCAGCGTCTTGGGCCACCCGCCTGGCCACCAGCATGAGGTGCCCCAGAAGGGCCGCATCGGCATCCTCCGCGTCCCCGAGACTGACCAGGGGCGCCTTCGGGATCACCAGGAAGTGGACGGGGGCCTGAGGCGCGATGTCCCTGAATGCCAGCGCCTGGTCGTCCTCGTACACGATGTCGGCCGGGATCTCCTTGCGGATGATCTTGCTGAAGATGGTCTCCTCAGCCACAGGACCCCTCCGGGCCCCCCGGGGTCACCCCATGCTTGCGCATCAGGGCAATCCAGGGCTCCTCGTCCATGACCTCGGACTCCTCGAGGATCATGTTGGGGATGTCATCTTCGATCTTGTACCGCCGCCGGGTGGCCGGATCGGTGCTGACCAGCCATTCCTCGTCGAGGATCAGACAGGATCGGCTCTCGGGGCACCTGAGAATGTCGAGAAGCTCCGCGTCAATCGCCATGCCTCACACCCTACCGCCAGCGGGTTCCCGGTAAAGCCCTACCGCCGGTGGATGCGGCGGCACCGGGTGTTAGGATCACCACCCGTCGGCGGAGACGGTGCTGAACCTCCTCCGCGAAACGCCCCAGGAGGAGAAGCCTCCTGGTCATCATGGGGAGGCGTGTACCCCTCCCCCTCTCGCCTTCTCTCCAGGGTCCCTTCCGCCCACGCGCATGTCGACGACTACCTCCCGCGCCCAGCAGTTTCGTGAGTTCGCTGAACGAGGTGACCACCAGAGGTTCGAGAACCTCTGGCTCGAGTCGATCGATGCCGCCCCCGCCGACGCCGGTGCATTCATTGCCGGCGTGGACGCCCTTGCTTCGCAAGGGCAGTTCGACAAGGCAGGGCTGTTTCTTTCGATGCTGAGCCCGGTCCTCCTCGAACAGGAACTCTTCGCCGAAGCCCTTCAGGTCCTCCGCAAGATGGCGGAAGTCGCCCCCCGCGAACGCGGACTGCGT
>JAAZYN010000861.1 GCA_014239625.1 Myxococcales bacterium
CGTAGCCGCCGCCCTGCTGCGAGCCGCCGCCGTAGCCGCCGCCCTGCTGCGAGCCGCCGCCACCGCCGTAGCCGCCGCCGCCATAGCCGCCGCCCTGGTCGCGCTGCCCGCCACTATCAAGGAAGGTCATCTCGCGGGCGACGATCTCGGTCGAGTAGCGCTTTTGACCCGTCTGTTTGTCGTCCCAGGAGCGGGTCTGAATCCGGCCCTCGATGTAGACCTTACGTCCCTTCGCCAGATAGCGCTGCGCCAACTCCGCCAGCTTGTTGAACAGCACCACGCGGTGCCACTCGGTCCGCTCCTGCCGGTTTCCGTCCCGGTCGGTGTAGTTCTCGCTGGTGGCGATGCTCAGGTTCGCCACCATGGAGCCACTGTTGGTCGACCGGATCTCCGGGTCATTGCCCAGATTTCCAATGATAATCACCTTATTGACGGATCCAGCCATGGTTCAAAGTTCTCCGCTTACGAGCTCGAGTAGGGCCAGAACCGCGTATCCAGTTCCGCCCTTGGTGATGTGGCCATCGGCTTTCTCCGCGAAAGACGGACCCGCGATGTCCATGTGTGCCCACGTTGTCTTGCCGACGAACTCGCTCAAGAAGAGCGCGGCGGTGATCGCGCCACCCCAACGGGCGCCGACGTTCTTCATATCCGCCGTCGGCGACTTCAGCATCGACTTGAGCTTTTTGGCCAGGGGCATGACCCAAGCGTCCTCGCCCGCGCGATCTGCGGCGGCCTTGACCTTCGCGCCAAATGCGTCGTCGTTCGACCAGATGCCTGCAATGTTGGGCCCCAGGGCGACCACGCACGCGCCGGTCAGCGTAGCCAGGTCGACGATCCGATCCACACCGAGCTCGCTGATGTAGGACAGGGCATCGGCCAGAATCAGCCGCCCCTCCGCGTCGGTGTTCATGATCTCGACGGACTTGCCGTTCAGCGCCTTGTAGATATCACCAGGCTTGTAGGCCGCCCCGCTGACCAGGTTCTCGGTCGACGGAACCACCCCGTGGACGATGACTTTGGGCGCCCACGCGGTCACCGCCCGCATCGCGCCGAGGACCGCCGCGCCACCCGCCATGTCCAGCTTCATCTCTTCGATGTGACCGGTCGGCTTGATGTTGTAGCCGCCAGCGTCAAACGTCAGCCCCTTGCCGACCAGCGCCACGCTCGGCGTATTCTCGTCGGCCCCTGGCGGGGTGTAGGTCCAGTGGATCAGGCGCGGCTCGATGTCGCTGCCGGCGTTGACCGCCATCAGCAGGTTCATCCCGCGAGCCTCGATCTCGGCTTTGTCGAACACCTTTATCTCGAGACCCAGCTCGGCGGCCAACCGCGTCGCTACCTCCGCCAGGTAGATAGGCGTGATCTCCTGCGGAGGACCGTTCACCAGGTCCCGCGCGAGGCTCACGCCCGCGCAAGCTGCGGTCGTGCGCGCGACGATCTCGTCATGACGGCCACCGACACCCGCGAGCGTCACGCTGAGGACCGACTGCTCCTTGACGTCTTTGGTACGCCAGGCGTTGTACAGGTAGCCACCCAGCAACGCCCCCTCGGCCGAGAAACGCACCGCCTCTGCCTCGTCCAAGCCATCTACGCTCGGCAGGACCGCCGCGATCCCCCCAAGCCGACGGCTGTTGGCAGCCTGGACGGCGCTAGCGGTGAGGCCACGCAGGTCTTTGGCTTTCAGCTCAGCTGCGCCGCCGCAACCCACCACAAGCACACGTCGCGGCCCAAAACCCGTCCGACCGGCGGTGTGAAGCAGCAGCGTAGAGCCCGGCTTCGCGTCGAACTCCTCTTCATCGGCCAAGGCCTTGAGCAGTCCGGAAAGCGCTCGATCGACGTCTCCGAAGGAGTCGCCCCGGTCGCCATCGTCGCTGAACGCGGCGATCGCCAGGAGCGGCGTGTCGATGGTCTCGGGAGCGGCCTTGGTGGTCGTGACGTTCATCTGACGGTCCTCGTGACGGCGGTCCGCTCTACAAAGCACAACGGCCGGTGCACGGCAAGGTCGTATCCGAGCAGTGGCGCGCTGGCGAGAAGGTATTTACCATCTCGCCCATGAAGCCGACCGCGACCGCAACCGTCGTTCACAAATATGGTGGCTCGTCGCTGGCGAGCCTGGAAAAGATCCGCGCCGTGGCGCAGCGGATCAAAAACACCGTCCAGCATGACGGTAAGCGCGTGGTCGCGGTGGTGTCAGCCATGGGCGGGACCACCGACGAGCTGCTCGGCAA
>JAAZYN010000862.1:0-306 GCA_014239625.1 Myxococcales bacterium
AAGTACGTCGGCAATCTCGGCGGTGGTGAGCCCTCCGAAGATGCGCATCTCCACCACCTGTAAGTAGCGTGGCCCTTCGGCGGCCAAGCGCTCGAGCACCTCGTCGAGGATGAGCAAATCGACGACATCGGAGCCCTGCGCGAGAGCGCCGGTGAGCGTCACCCTGACGGCGTCGCCGCCACGCTTCGCGGCGCGTCGCTTGCGCGCATGGTCGGCGAGGATTTGACGCATCGCTTTGGCCGAAACCGCCCTGAAGTGGGCGCGAGAAGCGAAGTCCGGAGCGGTGGTCTGAAAGAGCCTCAAGAA
>JAAZYN010000862.1:316-2217 GCA_014239625.1 Myxococcales bacterium
AACCACCGCGGTGGGTTGGAGTGTGTGATTGGCGGCGGCCCCGCGGAAGTAGCTGCCTGCGATGGCGCGGAGTTGTGTGTACACCAAGGGCAACAAGGTCTCCGCCGCAGTCCGGTCTCCCTGATTCAGCCGCCGCAATAGCGCTGTGATCTCTTCCGTGCTTCCTTCGCCCACGCCACCTCCGACGGACGACGAAGGATAGCATGTGCCGAGCTCCCAAACCGGCCGCACCCGACACGGGTCTGAACCTCATCCCAACCCCGGGCTGCCTCACGGCAGGTCCATCGTTGCGTCGGCCGTGTGCGGCGTTCGTGTGCCTACCCCCAGCTCCTTGCGTACCAGGGCCTCGATCTTCTCTTCTCTGGCGAGCAACGCTTTGTGGTAGCAATTTTTTGTGTCACCGACGGCCCACGTCTCATCCAGAACCGCCATGGCCCGCCTTCTCACTCCGCTTCGGGAGACGTGCCCCTTGCCCACTGGTAAGCCCCTCTGCTCGAGCTCTGCGGCGAGCGTCCGCGCGACAATGACCGTGACCCGCTTGTCGTCATCGGGGTCGCTCTTTGGCCTCCTGCCGGCCTTCTTGTCGGTCGCGCCGGCCTCGCCCGGGCCCTCGACGGCCGCGTCCACCATAGCTCCGGCCTTGGCCCCCACTTCACCCAGTACCACCTCATAGACGGCCGTCTTGACGGCGAGCAGCAGGTTCCCGTCGTCGCCGCCATCGAAGATCGACTCCGAGGCCCCCATCGCCTTGGTCGGCCCGCCTGCCAGGGCGCCCTGCCCATTGATCCAGTCCGTGACCGAGGCCCCCTCTCCGACCCCTCGTCCGTAGAGCTGGTCATGCGCGGTATCCGCACGGTCGGTCCCATCCTTCTCGGAGAGGTTGGCTTTCGCCGAGCTCGGACGTTGGTGCACGTCGATGCCATCGAACACGGCGTTGTAGCCCTCCACCGCCCCGTTCACGACCACCCCGCTGAAGAACGTCTTGACCACGCTCAGGGGCAAATTCGCCAGGTCCGCCTTTATCTTCTGCACCACGTCGGGGCCCAGGCGCGCCATCGAGCCCTCACCTAGGGCGCGGCGCACGCCGGCGCTCGTCACATCCCCCACCGTCCGATTGATCTGCCCCTTGAGGATGCCCAGGGCCGGTTTGCCGAAGATCCTGGCGGCCGCGTCGTCGTTGCGATGAATGGCCTCCATCGCCCACAAGTCGACCGCCAGACACGCCTCCTGCGCCAAGAACATGCCAGCGGCGCTGGTCAGGATCGCCTCCAACCCCCCCCGAAGCACGCTCTCTACCGTCGTATCGTTCGTCCGACCGATCTTGTAAGCCAGCGCCTTATTCATAGTGGTCGTCAGCGCTGCAGCCGACACCGCCCAGATCAACTGCGTCACGCCGGCCGCCGCACCGACGCCCGTCACCAGACCAGCCGTCGACAGGACCAGGCCCGAAAGCGCGGACACGATCGCCTGCGTCTGCTGGTTGAGCCGGTCCTGGTCTCCCTTCCAGTGGGCCTGCTCCTCGCGGATCGCCTCATCGGCACTCGCCAGCTCCTTGGTCAATTGCCTCCGCTCGTCCGCGCCCTCGGGCCCTGGCGCCGCTGCGCGAAGGCGCCGGACCACGTCGAGATAGGCGGAGAAGGCAGCCGACTCCGTGGACGCCGCGCTGCTGCGATGGTGCCAAGCGACCCCGCTCTGCAACGACGCATGCTCCTTGGCGGCGGCGCCCGCGCCTACCTCGGCGCCCTTCACCGCTTGCTCGTCGCTGGTCAGTTGCAGGCCGTCGACGTCGCGAAGATGGTGATGACGGCGAAGACCCCATATCCCCACGCCGGGAGCCACAGCCACGGGTCCTTCACGAAGGGCAGATAGAGCGGACAGGTGTTCGCGTCCAAGCAGTACTG
>JAAZYN010000863.1 GCA_014239625.1 Myxococcales bacterium
AGCACCCGTCGACGCATCGATTCGTTACCACTAGTTTTGAGCGATTCTAAGATGATGCGCAAGGGAGCCAGAACTGAAAGAGTCGCGTATGATGTAGCGGTGGGGTGGAAATGAGCTGGCTTTTCGTCGCTATCGGCGGCGCCCTGGGAGCGACCGCGCGATATGGAGTGGCGGTGGCCATGCCCGCCGACGGGGCCGGCGGAATGCCCTGGGGGACCTTGGCCGTCAACCTCGGTGGCTCCCTGTTGCTGGCGCTCGTCGCCGCGCTGACGCTGTCTGGCAGACTCGACGACGACAACCTCCGCCTCTTCGTCGGGACCGGTTTCTGCGGCGCCATGACGACCTTCTCCACCTTCTCGGTCGAGGCCATCGCCCTGCTGCGCATGGGGCACACGGGCACGGCGATGGCATACCTGGCGGCGAACCTCCTCGGCTGCCTGATCGTGGTGTGGGTCGTCTTCGCGGCCCTTGCCCCGTCTGGGCTGACCGCGGAGTAGCGAGCGCCGACCCGGGACCGCCGTCGGTGACGGGGCATCCGCCGGTCGCCACGCCACCGGCCGCCCACCGACGATGTCTCTGGCGCGCGGAGCGCCGCCCCTCGCCGTCGTCGCGCCGCTCCGCCAGGTGATGGGGTGTCATCGCGTCGACACCCTGCAGCCCCCCTCGGCTGGCCGCAGGCGTCACCCTTGAGGCTCGAGCCTCGGCGTGTCAGGTTGGCGCTGGGCATCGTTTCGGCTTGCGCCGCCTCGTCTGGATCATTAACGTTCCGTTTCCAATGACGCGCTGCGTCAAGGGGCGCCCAGGGAGGCTCGGAATGGTTCACGCGGTCGAAATCCCCGATGACGAGTCGGACGCAGCAGCGCTCTACGAGCTGGGTGACATCCCGCCCCTCGGGGTGGTGCCCGACACCATGTACGCGATGACGATCCGTCGCGAACGCCACGGTGAGCCCCTGCAGGCGTTCGCTACCGAGGTCGTGAACGTGCCGCGACCGGGGCCGGGCGAGGTCCTGGTCTATGTGATGAGCGCCGGCGTCAACTACAACGGCGTCTGGGCTGGGCTGGGAAAGCCCCTGAGCCCCATGGACATCCACAAGCAGGACTATCACGTGGCAGGGTCCGACGCCGCGGGCGTGATCTGGAAGGTCGGCTCTGGGGTCCGGCGGTTCAAAGTCGGCGATGAGGTCGTCGTCCATTGCAACCAGACCTGCGGCCAGTGCCACAACTGTAACGGTGGCGAGCCGATGCTCTGCAGGGACCAGCGAATCTGGGGCTACGAGACCACCGACGGCAGCTTCGCTCAGTTCGCTCGGGTCCAGGCTCAGCAGGTGTTGCCCAAACCCAGGCACCTGACGTGGGAGCAGGCCGGCTGCTACATGCTCGTCTACGCCACGGCCTGGCGCATGCTCTACGGTCACACGCCGCACACCCTCAAGCCCGCCATGAACGTGCTGGTGTGGGGCGGCTCTGGTGGGCTGGGCACTATGGCGATTCAGATCTGCAAGGCGGCCGGCGCCAACGCCATCGCGGTGGTCAGCTCCAAGGAGAAGGGAGAGTACTGCATGGAGCTCGGCGCGAAGGCGTACCTGAACCGAAAGGACTTCGATTGCTGGGGGCCCTTGCCCGACACGACGGATGCCGAGGGCTACCGCAGCTACGTCAAACGCGTTCGGCGATTCGGTAAGGCGATCTGGGAGGTCACCGGCGGGGTCGACGTGGACATCGTCTTCGAACATCCTGGCGAGCAGACCTTCCCCGTCAGCTCTTATCTCGTGCGGCGCGGCGGTATGGTGGTGTTCTGCGCTGGAACGACGGGCTACAACTTGACCTTCGATGCGCGCTACGTGTGGATGCGGCAGAAACGCATTCAGGGAAGTCACTTCGCCAGCAAGTACGAGGCTGACGAGGCCAACCATCTGGTCATGGACGAGAAGATCCACACGGGCCTCAGCGTCGTGTTCCCCTTCGAAGGTGTCGCCGAGGCTCACGACTTGATGTTCCGCAACCGGCACCCACCCGGCAACATGGTCATCGCGGTAAACGCCGTCGAGCGTGGCTGCACCTCGCTCGCCGAAAGTCGAGCACGTCACGGTGGCTGAGGCGACCAAGTCACGCCCGTGGCTGATGCGGACGTACTCTGGCCACTCCTCGGCGCGGGCCTCCAACGCCCTGTATCGGGAGAACCTGGCCCGCGGCCAGACGGGGCTCTCGGTAGCCT
>JAAZYN010000864.1 GCA_014239625.1 Myxococcales bacterium
GACCCCACCGCCGAAGCGGCCGGGCGGCCCGCGCTGCGACGAGCGGTGCAGACACGACGTCGCCCTTGCCTTCCGAAGCGACTGGGCGGCAGGCGCCGAGAGCGGGCAGCGTGACTTCGCCTACCGCCGACCTGGATCGGCTCCAGGCCTCGCCGCAGTCTCCCACCCCCTCGGGGCGGCCTGCGGCCGGCCCCGGAGTGCCACAGGGCTGCTTCGAGAGCCCACCCCGGTGGACATCACGACCGCGTCGACGCGGTCGCCACACACCCAAGTGGGCCACATCACCTGTGCCGCAGCAAGACGAACCCTGACTCTCGCCATGTGAGCGACCCGTGCCAACGATCGACGCCGCCCCCAGCGGGGAAGCTGACGCTCCGGTGGCCCCACCCTCCGCGCGGTGGCTCGTTAGTCCTTGATCATTTGACCAAAACATCGTCAACTGGGCACAGGGGGGATTTCAACATGAAGTACCTTATAGCTACCCTGACCTGGACACTCGTCGCGCTCCCGACCGCTGTGAGCGCTGAGCCGTTCAACGCCGATCTGGTCTGCCGCGCGCCGACCGCAGAACTCACGCCACACGAGCGGCTGCGCGCGGTGAGCATGGACCTGCGGGGTATGCCGCCGAGCATGGAGGAGTACGAGACGGTCACCCAGACCGGCACCGTCCCAGACAATCTCCTGGAGGCGTGGCTCGACTCTCCGGAGTTCCGCGAGCAGGCGGTCCGGTGGCACCGCGGCCTGTTCTGGAACAATCTCGAGAACCTGCGGATCTACGACCGGAAGATCGAGCTGAACAAGACCGCGGGGGACGTGTACTGGCGCAGAGAGCACGCTCGCTTCTATCGAGGCGGACTCGAAAAAGTGCCATGCCTGGACGAGCCCGCCCAGTGGGACGCCCAGGGCAACATCATCACGAGTTCGGGCGTGGACGCGTACGGCGAGCCCATCGAGCTCGAGGGCTGGGTGGAGGTCTCTTCCTGGTTTGCCCCCGACACCACACTCAAGGTGTGTGCGTTGGACGCGCAGGCAGCCCTCGTCAGCGCCGCGGACGTCGACTGCGGCACGAAGGCCGGACTCTCGGAGCACACCTGCGGGTGTGGCCCCAACCTGCAGTGGTGCGCCTACAAGACCAAAGACGCGGTGCTCCGAGCGATGGCGGCGGACGTCGACCAGAGGGTCCGGCGGATGTTTTTGGACGGGCGCCCCTTCACCGACCTGCTGACCCACACCGACGCCTGGGTGAACGGGCCGCTGTCCCACTATCTGCGTTTCCACGCCCCGCTCTCGGGGGGGCTCACGCTCCTGCCGCTTTCGCTCCCCAAGACGCAGGTGCCGGCCCTCGATCCCCTGGACGAGGGGTCCTGGGTCAGCCTGCCACTGAGCTCCGACCACTCCGGCGTGCTCACCAGTCCCGCCTTTCTGCTGCGCTTTCAGACCAACCGGGCGCGTGCCAACAAGTTCTACACGGACCTGCTGTGTGAGCCCTTCGTGGCGCCACCCGGGGGGTTACCGCCGTCCACCGACAACGAGGCGCTCGAGCCCGACCTTCAGCGGCGCCCCGGGTGTAAATACTGCCACGCGGCCCTCGAGCCCGCGGCGTCGTATTGGGGCCGCTGGCAGGAGAACGGGGCTGGCTTCCTGGCGAAGGCCGAGTTCCCAGCCTTCTCGCCGGCATGCCTCGACTGCGCCACGGGCACGCCCTGCACCACCAACTGCAGCTCCTACATCACCAGCGCGCTGGATCCGAGCGAGGAGGAGTGGTTCGGCTATCTGAAGGCCTTCCTGTTCCGCCGAGCCGACCATATGGATCACGTGGATCTCGGCCCGAACGCGCTGGTCGTCAGGTCCCTGGTCGACCACCGCCTGCCGACCTGTGTCACCCAACGTGTCGCCGCCTGGCTCCTGGGCAGAGGGTTCTACCCGGAGGAGAAGGCGTGGCTGGCCACCGTGGCTCAGGACTGGGTGCAGCAAGGGTTCCAGTTCGAGTGGCTCGTTCGCGCCATCGTCGCCAGCGACATGTACGGGATGGTCCGATGAACCATCCGATGACCATCGCGTTCCTGTTCGCCGTGATGGCCGCGTGCGGCGGTGACGGGCCGAGCGACCACTCCGAGGCCCCGCTCCAGGATCCGCCGAACCTCACCGCCACGCCGGGTGAGACGGTGGGCCAGGCGCCGGGCGACCGCCCGGTGGAGCCTCCCATCAG
>JAAZYN010000865.1:0-493 GCA_014239625.1 Myxococcales bacterium
GGCGATGTACTCCTTCAGGATGTCGTTCTGCAGGGTGCCCGCCAGTGTCGACCAGTCCACGCCCTGTCGCTCCGCCACCACCAGATACATCGCTAGAATCATGGCGGCCGGCGAGTTGATGGTCATCGAGGTGGTGACCTCGTCCAGTCGGATCCCTTCGAACAGCCGTTCCATGTCGGCCAGGGACGCGACGCTGACACCGCACTTGCCCACCTCGCCCAGCGAGAGAGCGTGGTCCGGGTCGCGCCCCATGAGGGTCGGGAGGTCGAAGGCCACCGAGAGGCCGTCGCCGCCGTGGTCGAGCAGGTACTTGAAGCGCTCGTTGGTCTGGGCGGCGCTACCGAACCCGGCGAACTGCCGCATGGTCCACAGTCGGCCGCGGTACATCGTCTCGTGGATCCCGCGGGTGTAGGGAAACTGGCCCGGGTCACCGAGGTCCCGCTCGTAATCGACGTCGGCGACGTCGGCGGGGCCGTAGAGCCGCTCGATCGGC
>JAAZYN010000865.1:503-2199 GCA_014239625.1 Myxococcales bacterium
GTCCCTCCCGCGGCCAGCAGCTCCGTGTAGCGCTGGTTGGTCTCGGCCGGCGTCCCGAAGCCGGAGAACTGCCGCATCGTCCAGAGTTTTCCACCGTAGCCGCTGGCATGGATGCCGCGCGTGTACGGAAAACGCCCTGGCGGTTCCGGGCCGGGCGCCCCCGCGAGATCATCGGGTGTGTACAGGGCCTTGATCGGGCGCCCGGACACCGTCGTGTGTCGTGGTGTCGTGGTCGCGCCCACGATTGGATTGGTCATCGGTCTTGACTGATTGGATGCGGGATGTGCCGAGCCAGCGACGGAAGTAACTGCTGCATGTCAGCCGACCCATCACGGTTGACCATTAAGTGTTGATCAAGACCGCGTGGTGCGGCCAGGGTGAACGACCTCGCAAGCGAAGGCTGGCTTGGCAAAGGCGCAACGGTGTACAGTGAGAGACGCGTTCGGTGGGCACGGCCCTGGACGAACGCAGGATTCTCGTGTCACACAAGGCTTAGGAGGAAACGTTGGCAAAGGCAAAAAGGCTCCAGGCGGCGATGACCAAGACCCAGATGCTCGCGGACATCGCCGAGAGTACCCAGCTGACCAAGAAGCAGGTCGGGTCGGTACTCGACGCGCTCGAGGGGATCATCGGGCGACACATCATGAAGGGCTCGGTGGGTGCGTGCACCATCCCCGGCTTGCTGAAAATCAAGACGGTCAAGAAGCCGGCTCAGAGAGCCAAGAAGAATGTGCCGAATCCGTTTCGGCCCGGCGAGCTCATGGATGTGAAAGCGAAGCCCCGAAGCACCCGGGTGAAGGTCCTTCCGCTCAAGAGGCTCAAGGACATGGTCTAGCGCAGGACCAGGAACGAACCCCACGCTGCCGTTCCGGGCACCGACGAGCTCGACTCGTGTATTGCCCGGACGGTGGCCGTTTTCTCCCCGCCCAGGCGGTTCTACGCCGTCGCGGTGCCAGCATCGCGTGGTGCCGTTCCACCACAGACGCACGGCCTCATCGAGTCACAGGCACGCGAGCAGCGCGTCGGTGATCACCTCGGAGCGCCAGCCCCGAAACTCGGTCGGTACATCGGCTCCCGTCACGGAACTGACCACCAGAGATTCGAGCGCGCGGCGATTGGCCAGCAGTCCGGGTGGCACCGCTTGCGTGTCCGCCTCGAGTTGCACCGCCGCCTTGAGGCGTTTCAGCGTGGCGGCGTGGGGGCGCAGATTCGTCGGGGTGTCCACCGGGTCGGGCCCGGCGGCTCGCGTCGTATCGATGCAGGCGGCGATCACCTCGCCGTAGCGTGTCCGGGCTCGCGGAGAGAGACTCGTGACGCCCCGTAGCGACTCAAGCGCGGGCGTCTGGACGCGCGCCAGTCTCACCAGCACGTCGTCACCGACCAGATGCCGCCGAGGCATGTTGCGGGCCTGGGCCTCCGTCTCACGCCAGGCGGCGAGCGTCCTGAGGACGGCGTGGTCCGGTGGCGCCAGCGCCCCTCGACCCGGCACCTTGAGGTAGGCCGCCTCCGGTTGTCGCTCCGCCTCCCGGCAACCGCGTCGGTGTTCGAACTCCTGCTCTACCCAGGCCAGGCGTCCGAGCGCCGCCAGTTCTCGCGACAGCCGGTCGTGCATGGGCGCGAGATACGCCACATCGAGCGCGGCGTACCGCTGCTGCGACTCGGAGAGCGGTCGCCGCAGCCAGTCAGAGCGTGTTTC
>JAAZYN010000866.1 GCA_014239625.1 Myxococcales bacterium
CGTCGCCGCCGTGTCGTCGTTCCTGGTGGACGGCCAGCGGGCCGGCGACGACGCGGCGCTGGTCGACGGCGCCGAGGTCGACGTCCGAGGCTCCAAGGCCGCGCCGGTCGGTAACACCATCGCCTGTCGGCTCGATGCCGCGACGAAGGCCGCTGCGTCTTATGCCGCCGCGGTCCAGCACTGCGACGCGGCGGGGTTCAGCGGCGGAAACGTCTGCGGCTCCTGGTGCGATCTGCTGTGCCATCTCGACGAAGCGCACTGCCCCGACAACTACGCCGCCGAGGGCGACTGCCAGGCGGCCTGCGCTGAGATGCCCGAGACGGGGCTCCCCACCGCCCTCGACGGAGACAACGTCCAGTGCCGCATCTATCACTCCATGGCGGCCGGTCTGGACAAGCCCGCGAGCACGACACCGCATTGCGGGCACGCGCTCGCCACGAGCCTGGATGGGGTCTGTGGGGATGAAGCGCCCCCGCCGACCTGCGCCGAGTACTGCGCGACGCTTTCGGCCAACTGCACCGGGCTCTTCCAGGTCTTCGGCAGCAGCGCTGAGTGCGAAGCCGGCTGCTCGACGCTCGCCTCGCTCCCGGCGGGGTTCCAGTGGCATAAAGACACCAACACCATCGGATGCCGGCTGTGGCACGCCAACGCTGCGGCCCACGATCCCATCTTCCATTGCCCGGCGGCGAGCGTCGAGAGCAACGACACCTGTGGGACCTGGTGCGATAACTACTGCCACCTGACGCAGACCAACTGCACCGGCGACAACGCGCTGTTCGCCGATGACGGCGCGTGTATGACGGCTTGCGCCGCGTATGACGACGGCGGCGCTCCTGGGGACAACATCGGAGACTCCGTGCAGTGCCGCTCGTATCACATCTTCACCGCGGGCGGCAGTGAGAGCGCCGCCGAGACGCATTGCCCGCATGGCCAGCCCGACGGGTTCGACCTCGAACACTGTCAGGGGCCAATCCCTCAGCCCACCTGCGACGAGCTGTGCCCGCAGGTGATCGCGTCGTGTGTTCCCTCGAGCGCCAACGAGGCCTTCGCGACCAACGAGGCATGTCTGGCGTACTGCTACGACGAGGCGGGGCTCGACCCGGGGGGCTATCAGGACACCCACCAGAACACCGTCGGTTGCCGCCTTAACGCAGCGCGAAACGCCTCGCTGGATCCAGCCACCTGGTGTCCCGCCACGGGCAGCAGCGGAGGTGGCGTCTGCGGCTCCTACTGTGACAACTACTGCGACCTGGCGCTGGGGGTGTGCACTGAAGACAACACGCTCTACGCCAACGAGGACCAGTGCATCATCAGCTGCGTGGCGTTCCCTCAAGATGGCGCCATCGACGCGGCGACGGGGAACTCGGTGCAGTGCCGCATCGGCCATCTCATCCTGGCGGCTCAGGGCGCGCCCGACACGCACTGCCCGCATGCAGGCAGCGATGGCGGAGGTGTGTGCGTTGACCCCTAGCGTCCCGCGTGGAGAGCTCCACGCCATCTGTCACCGCTCAGTTGGCCCGGGGCTACGTTGCTCAGGCTTCATTTGACCCGGCCGGTCCTGCGCCGTCGCGCCGCGCTCCGAGCCAAGACGCTCGTGAATCACGACGCCGAACGTTGCATGCAGGACACTGGTGCCCGCGGTCGTGTTCATCCGGCTCGGTATTGGCGTGCGATCGGCTTCACTGGCAAGGGCTCAGGGCGCAGAACTGGCGGCGTCAATTCAAGCCTGAAGGGACACCGCCAACGTCGTCGAGGGCGGTCGCGGGATCATGATCGTCTGTGAGGGCAGGTACCTGGCCGTCGCGGTCGTGGTCGCCTATCTCGGGGTCGCCCTGAGTGTTCAGAACCTCTACCCCTTCTCGACCTTCCCGATGTACGCCGGGGGAGCGCTGACCTCCGGCGCCAGGCTCATCGCTGTGGACGCCCAGGGGGAGGCTCGGGAGGTGACCCGATTCACCGCTTGGTCGTGCCCGGGTTTGCGGCCGTTTACCGAGGCGTCGTGCGCTGACGGTGCGGTCGGGCGCCCGCCGGCCTATCTGGTCAAAGAGGCCACCGACTACATCGCCGCCCACGCGGGGCCACCGGACCCCAATCACCCGGTCGCGCTGGTGGTACGCACCTGGCCCATCGACTCCGAGGGTGAGGTGTCGCATCTGGATTGTCCCGTCCATCAATGCACGGCCCTTCCTTGGTGAGCCT
>JAAZYN010000867.1 GCA_014239625.1 Myxococcales bacterium
CCTGTCGGTGCGCCTGCAGGGGGACCTGCTGTTGTGCACGCGAGCGGGTTGCCACAAGGGGCTGCTCACCGACGACGACCTGTTGGTCACCGATCTGGGCGGTCGCAAGCTCAGAGGGCAGGGCGCTCCGACCTCGGAGCTTCGGATGCACCTGGCCTGCTATCGATCGCGGCCGGACATTCGGGCGGTGATCCACGCGCACCCGCCGACGTGTATCGCGTTCACCGTGGCCGGGGTCTCCATGGCGCGCTGCGTGCTTCCCGAGGTGGTACTCACATTGGGGACGATCCCGACCCTGGGCTATGAGACTACGGGCAGCGATGGGTTGGCTGAGGTGGTCGGTGGCGCGGTGAAGCATCACGACGGCGTGTTGATGGACCGCCACGGGGCTGTCGCCGTCGGGACGACGCTCCTCGAGGCCTTCTGCCGGTTGGAGACGATGGAGCATACCGCCACTATCATGCAGACGGCCCGTGCCCTGGGAGGCGTTCAGGAGCTCCCTGGCCCCGAGGCCGCGCGCTTGCGTGAGATGGGGTTGCGCCGTTACGGCGGGCCACCCCACCCCGCGCCTCTCCCGCTGGGGGGGGGGGCTGAGGCCTGCGCTGGCTGCTCCGGTTGCGGTAACCCACGGGCCGCCGGTCTGGGGCCGGCTGCTGGGTTCAGCGTGGCGCGGTTGTCGGTGTCACCCCAGTGATCGACGGGGTCCATCACTCCGACCGCCAGGAGGCCGCTTGGATGTCATGGAGGGTGGCGCGGGTCGGTCCCATGCTCACCCACGGTGAATGATCCGAGAGACCTTGTCTGGACGGCGCGGCGCCCTCAGGCCCTCCACGTGTGATCGCGACCTGGCCGTCCATGGGGCAGGCCTCCGAGCCCGGGTCGTCACAGAAAGACCGCGATCCTCTTCGCCTCCTCGTCGGCCTCGACGTCGCCGCCGAGAGACGCGCACAGGTCTTCGAACATCCCAAGGGCCACGCCAAAATCGTCCGGCGCCCTCTCGCGCAGCCTCCATGAACCCTGCCACAAGATCGCGATCTTGCGCGCCGGGAAGGCATCCAAACCGCCCCAGAGCGAATCGGACAGGGTGTCCCAGGTCTGCCACCGAATGACCGCGGGTTCGAGCGGCAGCACGGCGCGAATTCCGTGAAACAAGCAGGGGCGCGACGTGATCCCCGCGGGCAACAGGAACACGGTCCAGCCGGTCCCCTCCAACCCCCGCGCCAGGGGATGCACGTCTTGTCCCTCTGAGAGACGGTTCAGCCCTGGATGTGCGGCGACCTTCATCGGACGAACGGCTCCTGATGTGTCTCGCCTGTGATGGTGGCCAAGAGTCGCGATGTCTACAAGTCCTTCGCGCGATGATCTTGTTGGCGACCCTCGCTCGCTCGGCGTTCAGCCTGTTCGTGTGGGGCGGTCCACTGGCGTCGGGCATGTGGGGTTGGCATGTGGCACGAGCGCGCCGTCGCCGCCGCTCCAGCGGCGGTCCATGGCAGGGGTCCCCCACCGCGCCCATGGTCGCGTCCCCACGGGTGGTCGCCGCGAGGCCAGCCCCCGGCGGATGTTCGCGCCACGGCAACACGAGAAGATCGGTGGTGATGAGCCGGCGCGGTGCTCAGGCGGATGTCCGACCGGTAGCGCCGAGGGGGGTTGCCCACTCCGCACCTCGCTACGGCGGCGGCGCGTGATAGTCGGCCATCCACTGACCGTCGGTGGGCAGTCTGCTATGGTCGGTGTATGCAAATCAGCCTTAGAGTAGGTGTCAGCGACGCGCTGGTGGCTGCCTGTGGAGGGGCCGAGTGGGGCTGCGTCGGAGTCGTCTGGCGCTCGTTCTCTCGAGACGCGCAGAGCGAACCAGTGGTCGCGGCGATCCATCCCGGGGAGGTGCTACTCACCCTGGATGAGGGCGCGCCTGACGCCCTGGCCCTGCAGTTGCCCGCGGAGCTGGGCGGCCCGCACAGGTTCGGCCTGGGCTATGTGGCCGCGTTTGATCGTCGCGCACTGGGGGACGTCATCGCCTGGGCCCCCCGTGATCGCGTGTTGCATATGGAGCGCCCCTTCCCGGTCAATGAGTTCGCTCGCTTCATGCGGGCGGACGCCGGCGCCGGCGTGTCCGAGGTTGAGCAGCAGCGCTACCTCACCGAGCTTGGCCAGCTCCCAGTCGGGCTCTCTCTGGCTCAGGTGGACAACCCCACCCG
>JAAZYN010000868.1 GCA_014239625.1 Myxococcales bacterium
CAGCGCTGCGGATCCGCCGGTTGCAGCCGAAGGGCCATGAAACATCCGGGCTAGAAGTCGTCGTCTCCAAAGTCGTCATCGTCAAAGTCGTCATCCGGCTCGACCTCGGCGCTGAGATCGACGATCTCGATGCGCACCGCGCGGCCCGTGTCATAGAGCGCCTGCATGGCGAACTCGAGCAACCGCGGCTTGAGCGGAGTCTCCTTGAGGAAGGTGTCGATCCCTCGAGCCTTCGAAGCATCTTCGGGGCTGATGTTGGCCATGATGTTCGCCGCGGATTGCTCCGGCGAAATCCCCGTTCCGGGTTCGGCGCGCATCTCGCCGTCGCTGGTCACGTGCAGACCGAGCGCTGCCCCCGCTTCACACGCATGCCGCACGTAAGGACCAAAGGTCCTCACGTCGCTGAACGTCTGATACGCGATCCCGATGCGCGCGAATGCGTCCATCTTGGGCACGGACTCCACCGCGCTACTCCGAGTCAAATCAACCATGCACCCCTCCTCATTGCACCCCTCCGTTGATCGCACGCTGTGCGTCGGGGTGCAAGTGCCAGTGGTTGACCCGCGGCACCTGTTATGGCGTGTTAGGCCTTATGGGGATAGAATCTGCTGCCGATCCGATCGCGGACGTCGCTCGCTGGTCGCGTGCGTTGATCGCCCGCTACGCGGCATTGCACGATATTGGCCCGCTGCACGCGCGGGGCGGACAGCTTCCCGAGGACGTCTCGCGGTGGCTCCGGGGACACAGACCACAAAGAGAGCGCGAGAGTCAGGCCAAGGCCGTGTCCGCGGAGATCGAGGCGGCACGCCGGAACTTCGACGCATGGGTCGCCCACGACGACCCGATGTCGCGACGTTTCGTCGCCTTGTTTTCCCTCGGCGACGCCGGGCCGCTGGAGCAAGACCTGCTGGCGCTGCTGGTGTCCTTCGACCTCCACCCCTTGACGGCCTCAGCGGTGCGAGTGGCGTCGCGCTGGCCGGAGGCCTGTGGCCTGGAGAGGAGCTTCGCCCAGGCCCTGTTGGATCCGCTGTGGGAGCGGCCGGGTGAGGTGGCCGAGCTGCTCCGCGGCGACCACCCGATGTCCGAACGCGGCATAACGCGCGGCTTGCGGGAGGAGGACACGCAGCGAGCACGTTTCGTGGACCTGGCGCCGATCGTGCTGACATGGTTGGTCGAGGGCGCCTCGGTGGCCTGCGAGAGGGTCAAAGGGCTGACGTGGATCAGTCCGAGCGCAGACGCCAAGACCCAACGGCTCGAGGACCTGGCCCCGATCAGCGCAGAAGCCCTCGACACCATCGCTGAGCGGCTGGCCATCCGGTGGCGCCTGCGCCTGCTGGCCCCGACCATCGACGACGTGGTCCTCGCCGCCCATCTGCTGGCGCGCCGCATGTCACTGGGGCTGGTGATCGTCGACGCCGGAGTCGAGAGCGCCGCGAGCGCGGGGGGGGCCCGCGCCCAGGCCGCAAAACGCACCCTGGATCGCCTGCGTGCTGCGGCTCTGATCGCGACCCTGGAAGGCTCGGCCCTGGTCATCACCGGACTGGGTGCGGCGGAGAGCGCCACGGAGGGCCATAGCCCGAGCGTGCTCTCCATCGGCGCCCTGGCCGACCTCCTTGGCCCGGCCGAGAGCCCGTTGATATTGGCCGACCTCAGCGCCGCGGACGCTCCCGGCTTGGCCTCCCAGCTCAGCAGCGCCCTCCAGATGACGACGGAGGCCCTGCCGTTTCCAGACAAGGCGGCGCGCGAGACCTTGTGGACAAAGCTGGGCCGCACGGAGGCCCTGGCCGAGCGCATCTCGACGTTCCCGCTCAGTCCGGCTCAGGTCCTGGCAGTGACGGACACGTTGAACCGAGAGCGGGACGACCAACGCTGGATTGACGCCTGCCGCGACGCGGTGGGGCACCGAGTCGGCGATCTAGCAGTGTTGGTCAAAAACCCTGCGGCGTGGGACGAGGTCATCCTTCCCGAGCCGGTCATGGCCGTGGTCGACGAGATCCTGGTCTATGCCAAACAGGGAGAGCGGGTGCTGTCGGAGTGGGGTTTCGGCGCAAGACATGCCTATGGCCTGGGCCTATCGACCTTATTCTCAGGGCCGCCCGGGACGGGGAAGACGCTCCTGGCTCGGGCCGTAGCGGGAGAGGCACACGTGCCGTTCTTCAGCCTCAGCGGTTCGGAGTTCGTCGAGATGTTCGTG
>JAAZYN010000869.1 GCA_014239625.1 Myxococcales bacterium
GACAGCACCCGGTCGATGTCGTCCTCCGACAGCCCGGTGTGGGTCGGAAGGTTCAACCCCACAGCGGAGAGCCGCTCGGTGTGGGGCAAATGCTCGCCGCGCGCCCGCGAGCCCTGCCTGAAGGGCGGCAGACCGTGCAGCGGGATGAAGAAGGGGCGCGTCTCGACGTTCACTTCCGCCAGCGCGGCCGCCAGCGCGTCGCGGCTGCACCCGAACGCCGCCTCGTCTAACGTGATGCAGTACATCCAGGGGGCGACCGTCGCCCACTCGGCCGTGGGCTGAAACCCGATGCCCGGGACTTGGGCCAATCGCTCGTCATAGGCGGCGTATACCGCCCGGCGGGACGCGATGATGGGCTCCCGCCGCTCCAGCTGCGCGCAAAGCAACGCGCTGGCGAGGTTGGTCAGGCGAAAGTTGTAGCCCGTGATCGGGAAGTAGTAGCGGCGCTTCGGATCCATCCCCTGGCCCTTTAGCGCGCGTAGTCGCACGGCCAGGACCGGGTCGTTCAGGGTCACCGCCCCACCCTCTCCGCTGGTGAAGAGCTTGTTGCCGTAGAACGAAAATGTCGCGCATCGGGACAGCCCGCCCACCGGGGCCCCCTTGTAGGTCGCCAGATGCGCCTCGGCGGCGTCCTCCACGACCCACAGCCCATGTACCGCGGCGACCTCGTTGATCGCGTCCATGTCCGCCGGGTGCCCGTACAGATGCACCGGAATGATGCCACGAGTGCGGCGCGTGATCGCCGCCTCGAGCTTCGTCGGGTCGATGCACCAGGTCTCTGGATCCACGTCCACAAAGACCGGCTCAGCACCCACATATCGGACCGCGTTGGCGGTGGCGACGTAGGTCAACGAGGGGACGAGCACCTCGTCCCCCGGGCGCACATCGAGCCCGAGCAGGGCCAAGTGCAGTGCCACCGTTCCGTTGCACACGGCGAGCGCCTCGCGCACCCCGCAGAGCTCGGCGAACTCGCGCTCGAAGCGGTCTACATAGGCGCCGGTCGACGAGATCCAGGTGCTCCGGATGGCGTCGACGACGTACTCTTCCTCGCGACCGGCGAGGTCTGGCTGCGCGACGAATATCTTCTTCATTCGGCCTCACGCTGAAACAGCAGCATCACCCGCGGGTCGGGTGAGGACTTAAGGACTTCGTGGTGTGGAAAGTACGGATGCAGCGCCTCGATGAGGCCCTCCAACGTGTACCAGGGCTCATTGGCCAGGGGCCACCGGCTGACATGCTCATCGGTCGCCGGGATGAACTCCACGATGGCCGCGCGCTTTGCGAGGCGGTCGAGGATGCGTCCGAGGACCTCGAAGCGGAGGCCATAGTTGCGACACAGGTGGTGTAGCAACGCGATGACCATCACGATGTCGGCCCCCATGCGGCTGTATGCGTCGGTGTTCGCCAAAGCCAACCCGTGGCTGCCGCGCGGGAAGAGGATGTCCATCTTCATGACGTTGATCGGGGCTCCATCCGTCTGCGCCCGGTCGTAGAGCTCGCATAGCTTAGGATCGTCAATATCGACCGCGTGCCGTTGGTGTCCTACGCCGACGAGTGGACCACGGTTCAGGTCAAGCAGGCGGCGTTGTGTATCTTGCGGCTGGGGCGCGCCTTGGCTCGGCGCGGCCTGCGGGTGAAGGACGCGCACCCCTGGAACGTACTGTTCCACTATACCCGGCCGGTGTTCGTCGACCTGGGCAGCATCGTCGAAGGGCCGGAGGTGCCTTGGAACTGGGTCGCCGAGTTCCGTCGCCACCTGCTGGCGCCGCTCTGGCTGCACGCGCGCGGACAGCATCGGCTGGCCAACGAGATCCTGCGCGAGCATCAGCCCGCCGGGCTCAAGAAGCTGATGGACCATCGGGCCCTGCAGCTCATCGCCCCGCCATCGTTGCCCCTGCGCTATATGCGTCGGCGCAAGGACCCGGTGGCCTTGTACGACGACCTGATCGGTTGGGTGGAGGGCCTGAACGTCCGCGGGCGCGTCACCAGCTGGAGCGACTACGACGCCAAGGAGCTCTCGATCGACGAGCCCAGCCAGTTCGATGGCAAGAAGGCCGCCGTCAACACGTTCCTGGCGAGGTTTGAGCCCGGCCACGTACTCGACATGGCCGCCAACGTCGGCTGGTTCAGTCGGCTGGCGGTGCACCACGGCAACACCGTCACGGCGTTCGATATTGACGATCCTACG
>JAAZYN010000086.1 GCA_014239625.1 Myxococcales bacterium
AGCGCCGCATCATGGATCGGGTGACCGGCGCGACCCCGCCCGAGCCGCGCACCGTCATCACCCCCGAGGACCTGCTGAAGGCTCGTGGCGTGGTCGAGCAGGTCTACCTCGACGAGCGCATCAAACAATATATCGTCAACCTCATCTTCGCGACGCGAGAGCCTGAGACCGTGGCCGGTGGACAGCTCAAGGACTTCATCGAGTATGGGGCTTCACCGCGCGCCTCCATCGCGTTGGTCAAGGCGGCCCGCGCGCACGCCTTCCTCCAGCGTCGCGGCTACGTGATCCCCGAGGATATCAAGAATGTGGGGCTGGACATTTTGCGTCATCGCGTCATCCCCACCTACGAGGCGGAGGCCGAAGACCTGACCAGCGAGGATCTGGTCAAGCGCCTCTTCGAGCTGGTTGAGGTGCCGTGAGCAAGAAGGCCACACATCAGCGGCAGCACCGATGGGAGTTGGGGGTCGACGAGTCTGGCCAGGACCTGACGTTGCCGACGGATCTGCTCAAGCGGATTCGCAAGATCGAGATCGTCACGTCGCGCAAGGTCAATGAGCAGCTCGCCGGTGCCTACCACTCGGTCTTCAAAGGCCGCGGGATGAGCTTCGACGAGGTGCGTCAGTACCAGCCAGGCGACGAGATCCGTTTCATCGATTGGAACGTCACCGCCCGGTCTCACGATGGCGGCGTGTTCGTGAAGCGGTTCGTGGAGGAGCGTGAGCTCACCGTGATGCTTTTGGTAGACGTCAGCGCATCGTTACGCTTTGGGTCCAAACAGCAGTTCAAGCGTGAGGTCGCAGCTGAGCTGGCAGCCCTGCTGGCGTTTTCCGCGGTCAAGAACGGCGACCGGGTGGGGCTGGTGATGTTCACCGACCACGTCGAGCGCTTCGTACCGCCGAAGAAGGGCCGCAAACACGTCATGCGGCTCATCACTGAGATCCTCTCCTTTCGCCCGGAGGGGCGCCACACCGATATCGGTGAGGCGCTTGGCTACCTCTCGCGGATCCAGCGCCGGCGCTCGACGGCCTTTCTGCTGAGCGATTTCCTGGTCGAACCGGAGACCTTCAGCGCGCCGCTGCGCATCGTGTCTCGGCGACACGATCTGGTGCCAGTCGTCATCCGAGATCACATGGAGGAGGAGCTCCCAAATCTTGGTCTGGTGCTGGTGGAGGACCTGGAGACGGGCCGCCCCGTGTGGCTCGATACCGGCAGCAGCAGCGTGCGCTCGGGTTATCGAAGGCGCGCTCTGTCCCGCCATCAGCATCTCATGCAGAGGTTCCGGCGCGAGAAGATCGACGCCATCGATGTGGAGACGGGTGGGAGTTACGTGAAAGCGCTGGTGCAGTTTTTCGCAGTGCGGGCCAGGAGGTTGTGAGGTGACGCGGTGCGCACCAACTCTTTTCTTGGCACTCGTCTTGACGCTGTCGGGGCGTGCCACGGCCGGCGAGCCGGCGGCGGCGGCGGGCGATCGCGTCACGGCGTCGATGACGCTGACCCTGCCAACGGATACCGCAGGCAAGCCACGCGCTGTGCAGCTGGGCGATCAGGTGGTGGCGACCTTCGAGATCCAGGCGCCCGCAGACGCCAAGGTGTTCCCGCCGAGCCCGCCGAATTTCGGGGCCGCTTTCAAGCGGACGTCGAAGAAGGCGTCCATCACCCGGAGCCCGGAGCGCGCCGGTCGCGCTACCGAGGTGCACAGCTGGACGTTGTTGGTGGTGCGAGTGGGACCCGAGCGGCTGCCACGATTCGAGGTCACGTATCGGCTCGCTGACGGGACAAGCGGTTCGGTGATGACCGACCTCATTCGGCTTCGCGTGCGGCCGCGGCTTGCCAATGAGCAGGATCCGCGGCTCGGCGGGTTGCCTGCCACGGTGCCCGTCGTGACGACCCACTGGGCCCTGATCTGGGGCCTGACCTTGTTGGGTTCGGCGCTCCTGGCGGCGCTGCTCACTCTCGTCGGGATCTATGTCTACCGCAACCGCATCATCGCGCTGAAGCCCAAGGAGCCACCGCTGCCGGCGAACCGTGCTGCGCTCGAGCGCCTCGACGCGTTGCTCAATTCGGAACTGGACCCCGCTGCTCGCTACGCCGCTGTCGTCGACGTGCTGCGCTGGTACCTCGGCGAGCGCTACGGCTTTGATGGGCTGGAGACCACCACCGTCGAGATGCGGCGTCATCTGGGTGGCGCCGACCTGGGTGACCTCAGCGTTCACGAGATCTCACAGGTCTTGGAGGAGACCGATCTGGTCAAGTTCGCCCGGATGACCCCCGGCGACGGCGAGGCCCGATCGAAGGCAGAGATGGTACGCCGGGCGGTGGAGGTCACTTGGAAGGAGCCGGATCCGGATGACACCGAGGAAGATATGGTCCGGCTCGAGCCGGCCAGCGTGCGCGAGCGCGCCGTAGCCGGTGCGGTGGACTTCGGTATCGCGTTCCTGGCGGGCGGTCTCACGGCGACTACCGTGTGGCGTCTGTGGGGCGGAGAGCACGCCTGGATCGGATTGGTCGTCTACGGTCTGTTGATGCTGCTGCGGGATCTCGGCCTCGTGACGAGCCCGGGCAAGCTGGCGCAGGCCTTGTTGGTCGTCACCCGCGATGAGCTTCAGACGCCGGCGACCGCCGGCCAGCGGGTGGGTCGCAACGTCCTCTTGGCGCTGCCCCTCGGCGCGCTCATCGAGGCCTTGATGCTGCTGTATCACCCGCTGCACCTCCGGATTGGTGAGGTGTGGTCTCGCACCGAGGTGGTGCGGCGGCCCTCGGAGAGCCTTCGCCACGACAGCGCCGCACTGGATGGGCCTGCTCGCGGGCCTCGGCCGGCGGTCGCGGGAGGTGCCGGATGAGCCTGTTGGGCTACTGGTGGGATGACCCCTGGATGTGGTTGGGGCTCTTGCTCATCCCCGCGCTGCTGTGGCGTACCATCAGCATGACGAAGCCTGGACGCGTGGGGATCAGCGACGGCGCCGCGGCCCAAGAGAGCACCTCCATGGTGGCCAGCCTGTGGTGGGTGCCGGACGCCTTCCGGATCATGTGTGTGGCCGCCTTGGTCCTCGCGGCCGCGCGACCGCAGACGATGGATGAGCGGGTCGTCAAGACCGGCGGCGTCGATATTATGTTGGCGATGGACATGTCGGGGTCGATGAACTCGGTGGATATGACCCGCGATGCACTCGAAGACACCCTGTCGAAGGGGGTGCGTCCCGACAACCGCTTCGATATCGCGCGCCGCATCCTCAAGAACTTCGTGCGCGAGCGTCGTCAAGACAGGGTGGGCCTTGTCATCTTTGGGCAGCAGGCCTGGTTGAAATATCCGCTGACGGTGGACTACTCGCGGCTGATACGGACCCTGGACGACCTGGTCTTGGATGGTCTGACCGCGAACACCTGCCGTAATGGCTGCACCATCAGCGGCAAGGGCACGGTCATGGGGGACGCGTTGGGGCGTGCCTACAACCGGTTGCGGCGCAGCCCGGCCAAGAGCAAGCTCGTCTTGCTGATCACCGACGGGAAGCAAGAGGGCGGCAAGATGGACCCGCGCTCGGTCTCTCGTCATATGCGTGATCTCGGGGCCGACGAGAAGGTCCGAATCTTCACCTTCCTGGTCGGAAACTCGGACGAGACGTACATCCCAGTCTACGACTTCCGAGGTCGCGAGCTCTTGGGAGCCAGCGGCATGCCACAGTATCAGCCCAACCGGCGACCGTTTCCGGTGGACCCGGATCTCCTCCAGGAGATCGCCAGCATGACCGACGGGCAGTTCTACCAGTCCTACAACGAAGAGAAGTTCCGTCAGGACATCAAGGACCTGGAGAAGACGGTCTTTCAGACCGAGATCAAGGTGGACAAAGCCGACGCCTTCATGCCGCTGCTGTGGTTCGCGCTGTTCTTTCTCGGACTGGAATGGATCTTCAAGTTCACGCGCTGGCGGGGGGTGATCTGATGGACGCTCCGAGCATCGACATTCTGGGTGAACGCCTCTCGTTCGGCGCATGGGACAACGGCGTCTGGGTCATCCTGGTGCTGCTGCTGATCATCGGCTTTGTCCACACGCAGTCGTGGCGACGTCGCAGGATGCGGCAGTTGTGGTCCCGCGGTCCTCTGCCGCGGTTGATCGACGCACGCGATCGCTACCTCCTTCGTGGCGTCATGATCGTCGGAGCGTCAGCCTTGCTGGTGGTGGCTTTGATGCGTCCTCAGCTGGGCACGCGAGAGACCGAGGCGAAGAACATGGGGATCGACATCGCGATCGCGCTCGATGCGTCGAAGTCGATGCGCGTCACCGATGTCATGCCAGATCGGCTCAAGGCAGCAAATCTGGAGGTCGGGCGACTGCTTGATACCCTCGCTGGGGGCCGAGTGGCGTTGGTGCCGTTCGCCGGTCTCGCCTTCGTTCAGACCCCGCTGACCAGCGATTTCCAGGTCGTGAAGACCTATCTCGACGACCTCAGGGTCGAGGACATGCCGAGGGGCGGCACCGCGATCGGCTTCGCGGTTCACGAGGCTCTCCGAGCGCTGTTACCCCCCGAGGCGCTGGAGGGCACGTCTGCGGAGCTGGGAAGCGGCACGCAGGGAGGCCGGAGCGACGCCGCGGAGGGAGCGCGAGCGCCCGGGGTGCAGCCGTTCGAAGGCTCCAAGCACAAGGCCATCATCCTTTTTACCGATGGGGAGGACCACGAAACCAACCCCTTGGAGGCGGCCAAGCTCTGTAAGAAGCTGGGCGTGACCTTGTTCACCGTCGGCGTCGGCACGGCCCAGGGGCGACCCATCCCGCTCGTCAACGACGAGGGGGAGGAGGTCGGTGTCGTCAAAGGGCCGGATGGCAAACACATGTTCAGCGAGTTGAACGAGGCGCTGCTCCACGACATGGCTGACGTCACCGGCGGGTCCTATTTTCACTTGAGCGCCAAGGGCCTGGGTGATGGCCTGTTGGCGGCTATCGATCAGCTGGAGAAAAAGGAGTTCGAGGCGACGTTCAAGCAGCTGGGGGCCGACCGCTATCAGTGGGTGCTGATCCCTGCTCTTTTGTTACTGTTGGCGGAAGCCTGGTGGGCTACCCGGAGGCGCCCTTTGGCGGCTCTGTACGCGGCCCGGCGGCGCCGCGAAGCGCGCGGGTCAGCCAACAAGAGCGTCATCCCAGGTCGACGCAGGAGGGTCGCGTGATGCTGATCCGGATGCTGGTGGTGTGCACCTTGACCGCGTGGGCCTGCGACAGCGAGGTCTTTGAGACCGAGCACGAGGCTGTCGAGGCAGGTAACGCGGCGCTCAAGGCAGGCAATGGTGGAGCCGCCAGGAGACACTATGAAGAGGCCGCGGCGGAGCTCCCGGCTTCTCCGGAGCTCGACTATGTGACCGGGCTCGCGCTGAGCGAGACCGACACGCACCACAAGGCGACGCAGACCCTGATTAGGGCGCTCTCGACCAAGGACGACCAGCTGCTCCAGAAGGTGCGTGCGGGACTTGGCCTGGCCTATTGTCGGTGGGCCTTGAGCAAAGAAGCCGCGGAGAAGGCGGGCAAAGAGGGCGCAGCGAAGCCGTCCTCGCCCAAGCCCGATGACGACCCGAGCGACCCGACGTCCGCGCAAGACGCCGATGAGCCGCCGGCGTGGACATCGCTCGATCTCTGGGAGAAGGCCGTAGACCAGCTCGAGCGAGCCCTGGTGATGCAACCCGATGACGCCGAGTCGATGCGCAACCTCGAGGTAGCCCTGCTCCGGGTGGACCCGCCGTGTTCGGCTCGGGACGACAAACACGAGGTCAACAACACCCTGGACAAGGCGAGCCCCATCGAGGTGGCCGCCGCCCAGGCACCACCGCAGTCGGGCGCGCCCCAACCCAGCCCCGAAGACGGGAAGGACGAGCTGGAGTGGAAGGGTGAGTCGCTGCTGTCTTGTCCAGACGACGTCGACTTCTACAAGGTGAACCTCAACGCCGGCGACCGCTTGTCGGTGGAGCTGAAGGGGACCGCTGACGCGGGTCGGATCGGCGTCGTTTTGCTGGGTCTGGACGGTAAGGAGCAGGTACGCCCTCCGGCGGGCACCGAGGAGCCGCTGGCGGCGCTCGAGTACTCCGTAGGGACGTCGGCCGGGACCTATTATCTACGCGTCGACAACATCGACGGCGACGAGGTGCCATACGATCTGACGGTCAAGGTGCGGCCCCCATGCAGCAAGACCGAGGACAGGTTCGAAGACAACGACGGGCCCGAGGCAGCCAGCGCGGTCAGTGGTGGAGCGCCCATCGCAGGCCTCAAGTTGTGTCCTCTGGATCCCGATTGGTACAAAGTCACCCTCAGCGACGGCGAGAGCCTGATGGTCACCGTGGCGCTCGACGGCGACAGCCAGCAGAAAGACGCCGCCAAGGCCGCCAAACCCAACCCCCCTTTCACGTTGGAGCTGGCCGCGGCGTCCGGGCCGACAAAGGCCTCGGGTGCGGCCTTCGGCAACACCAGGGTGGCCACCTTGTTCACCCCTGGCGCTGGCGACTACACCATCGCCATCGAGGGGCTGCCGCAACTGGAGCAGCGGTATACCTTGACGGTACATATTGTCCCACCCTGCGACCAGGGGGGCGATGACAAGCTCGAAGACAACGACCTGGTAGAGGACGCCACGGATCTGGAGGCGAAGCTGTCAGAGCTTGCCCAGCAGGCCCAACCTGGCCAGCAGCAGCAGCAGCAGCAGCCTCCGCCCCCGCTGTCGCTGCGCATCTGCCCCGACGATGTCGATTGGTTCAAGATCACCGCGCGGCCAGAAGAGAAGAAACTGCTCACGGCGGTCTTCGAGCACGCCAAGGGCGATCTCTCGATGACCCTCTTCAACAGCGATGGATCGGAGGAGGTTGCCCGTGCGGATGCATCCAGCCGGGATGTCAACGGTGAGACCCTGCCGCTGCCAGACGTCCAGGAGGACACGGTCTATACGGTCAAAATCAAAGGTGGCGCGGGGGTCGAGAATTTCTACCAGTTGAAGCTCGACCAGCCGCAACCCCAACAAAATCAGGACCAAAACGACGACCAGGACAAGGACCGGCAGGACGAAGAGGACAAGAAAGACGAGCAGGACAAGAAAGACGAGCAGGACAAGAAAGACCAACAGGACAAGAAGGATAAAAAGGACCAGAAGGGCAAAGAGGAGCAGCAGGCTCGCAAGCCCATGGACGAAAAGCTCGACAAGCTGGACCACAATCCCAAGAATCTCGAGGCTGACAAGGCGCGACGTGCGTCGCCGTTGGCCAATCATCCGCCGGAGAGGGACTGGTGACAGCCAGCGACACCGAGCGCGGTCGTCCATCTGGTCGAGGCCGCACCACGCGCCCACGGCACTCGTCTCGGTGCGGGAGCCGCCGGGGGAGCAGTCGTCGCCTGGGCCGGCTCCTCATCGTGGCTGTGATGGCCGCCGCGCTCGGCGCCTGGACCGCCCCCGCGCATGCTCAAAACCACTCTGTGGTGGTCACCGTCAGCCCGAGAGTCGTCGTCGAGGGCGAAGACGTCACCATCAAGGTTCGCATGCAGGGCGACTACGACCAATACCAGCTGCCAGAGATGGGCAGCTTCAAGGTCCTGGGGAGACACCAGTCGTCGGAGATTAGCATCACCAACGGTGACTTGACGCAGACCCGCACTGTCACGATTCGGGCGCTCCCCAAGCGCACCTGCACGTTGACGGTGGGGCCCGCGATGCTCTTCCGAAAGGGCGCCTTGCTGGTGAAGTCCAAACCGTACGTGGTGAAGGTCCGAAAGGAGCGCGCTCCGGATCCCAAGAGCGGCGCCCAGGGGATCCTTCGCGCGTTGGCCTCCAACAATCAGCCGTTTCTTCACGCGACGTTGTCGCGGCCCGAGGCGTACGTGGGCGAGCCTGTCGCCCTGATCTGGCACGTCTACATGCCCAGCAATCTGGAGCTGGGGCAGTTCGGCGTGGCGACCCCGGCAAAATTGGTCGACTTCATGGCCGAAGACATCCCGGAGATCACCGCGGGCAAGACATTTGTTACGCGCCGAAAACAGATCGGGGGCCGTTGGTTCCAGTCGTACAGGGTCTCCGGGCAGCTGCTCACCCCTCTGAAGGCCGGCAACGTGTTGCTCGATCAGATGTCCGCGGAGATCAGGTATAGCGAGCGCCAACGGTTTGGATTCGGGCGGCGCAAGGTGCTGCCATCAAAGCCGTACTACACCACCATCAAGCCGCTCCCCGCAGGCGCCCCGAAAGGGTTCGAGCAGGGAAACGTGGGCTCCTTTCGAATGAACGTGAGCCTGCGGGATGCGGCTGGGCACGAGCCTCGGTCCCTGCAGACCGGGCAGCGGTTGGTGCTCAAGGTGACCGTTCAAGGCACTGGGAATATCGGGGGGATGTCGACGCCAACGGTGAGCGACGCGGAAGGGCGGTTCGAGGTCCAGCAGCTCCCGAGCGGCAAATCCGACGGCATCATCAAGTCGGTCGACGGGGTCGAGGGGAAACGTCACTTCGAGTTCCTGTTGACCCCGATAAAGCCAGGCGAGTACGAGACGCCTCGGGTGACGCTGGTCACCTTCGACCCCAGCTCCGCCGCCTACAATACGGCGGTCGGAAGCGGCAAGAAGGTCAAGGTCACCGGCGCACCGCTCTCATCTGGATCGGCGGGCGCCCCCGCTATCGGTGGAGCTTCGGACATCGGCCCCATCGCCGAGGATGTCGAGCTGAGTCATCGTCACCGGGGCTCGATGGCGACCAGCCCGCTTTTCTGGATCCTGTTCGCCTTGCCGCTGATGGGGTTTGCGTTCGTGGAGGCGCGCTATCGCCAACGCGGCCGCCAACAGCGAAACCCGAGCCAGCGACGGTCAAAGGGGGCGGTCGGAAACGCCAGGAAACGACTCGCCGCGGCTCAACAAGCGCTCGACGACGGGTTGGTGAAAGATTTTTACGGTCAGATCGCGCGCACGCTCATCCACTTCTTCGAGGAGCGTGTCCAGCTGCCGGCTACGGGGCTTACCCACGACGAGCTTCGGACCGCCGCGTTGCCGTGCGGTTACGCGCCGGACGTCATGGACGAGGTCATCACCGAGCTAGAGAATTGCGATTTCGCGCGCTTTGCTCCATCTGACTCGGCGACCAGAGACATGCGTGACACCGTGGCCCGTATTGACGCTCTGCTCGGCAAGTTGGCGGCCGTCAAGCCCAGCGATCCCGTCTCGGTTCAGAGGGGCGCGTGATGCGAGCTGGCGTCCTGATCGTCGCGGCGCTGGTGCTGGCGAACAGCGGCACGTCGCGAGCCGCGGGGTCCGATCCTCAGGCCCTGTTCGAGCAGGGCAACCAAGCGTACTTGAAGGGGGACTACCCCGCCGCGGCGAGGGCCTACGCGCAGGTGCTCACCGAGCATCAGCTGGACGATCCCGCCCTGTACCTGAACCTGGGCAACGTTTACTTCCGCCTCGAGAAGTACGGATCGGCCATCTTCTTTTTTCGTCGTGGGCTGCGCCTGGACCCCGACGACTCACTCGGCGAGCGCTTGGACCGAAACCTCAAGGCCACGCGGCGCAAGCTCCAAGAGCGGTATCGAGCGTCCGGTGACAGCAAGGCGTTCATCTACACCGAACCCGGTGGGTTGTTGTTTCGTGTCACGCACATCTT
>JAAZYN010000870.1 GCA_014239625.1 Myxococcales bacterium
GTCAGCGCTGCGGATCCGCCGGTTGCAGCCGAAGGGCCATGAATGTTCCGGGCTAGGGCATGATCACGCTGATAGGGTTGAGGCGGCTCGTGATGCTGGGATTGGTCATCTGCCCCTCCACATTGGAGCCCCAGCACCAGACCGCGCCGCCGCTCGACGCTACGCACGTCTGGTCCTGACCAGCCGACACGCTGACTATGTCGGCGACCGCAGCGACGTGTAGCGGCGGATTGGCGCCGGTGCGTGTGCCAGTGGCCAGTTGGCCGTACGAGTTTGCGCCCCAACAGGCGACGTTCCCGGCGGCGTTTCGGACGCAGGCGTGGCGGTGACCGACGGACAGCTCGACCGCGTCGACGACACCCGGCACCACCTGAGGTATCGCGCTGTCCTCGCCCGCTCCCGAGCCCAGCTGACCGTCCAGATTCGCGCCCCAGCACGACACCGCACCGGACTGATGCAGCGCGCAGCTGAAGTTCGTGCCCGTGCCAAGCCCGACCGCATCGGTAATGCCCGCGACCTGGACAGGCTGATGGCTGGTGGTCGCCACCTCGCTGCCGATAGCGCCCGAGGTGTTGTCGCCCCAGCAGAAGACCTGACCGCTCGCGACCACGCAGGTATGAGTCATAGCGGCTTCGATGGCGCTGGGGCTACCGGGTACGAACACCGTCGTCGTCTCCTGATTGAATGTCTTGTCCTGGGGCGGCTGCAGCCCGATTTCGCCGTACTCGTTCTGACCCCAGCACGAGATCCAGCCGGTCGTATCGATGCCACAGGTGTGGAACCGACCGGTCGCCAGGCGCTCCATCGGCGCGATATTTATGACGGGGGCGGGGGCGCTGAAGATGGCGCTGCCCTGGCCAAAATTCAGGTGATAGAACACGTTGTGGCCCCAACAGGTGACCCCGCCACCCTGGGTCACGGCGCACGTATGGCGGCCCGCCTGGCCGACCCGAATGGAAGAGACCCCCGTCAGCCCCGGTACAGCTTGTGGCGTGGGATAATGCGCGGGGACCCCCGATCCGAGCTGCTTGGACGTATTGAAGCCCCAGCACGTCGCGGTCGTGTCGCTCAAGCGTGCACAGGAATGCCCGTACCAGGTGACCACCTCGACCGCGTCGGCCAGGCCGAGGACCTGCGTCGGCGTCTCGATGTAGGCCGCCATCCCGTCGCCCAGCTGACCGTGGCCGCCTAGACCCCAGCAGAGCACCTCGGCGTCCGGGGTGATGCCGCACGCGTGTCCGAGCGAGGTCGACACGTGTTCGATCCACGCGGGGCTGCCGATCTTCGTTTGAAGATGACTCGAGGTGGTCGTCCCGTTTCCGAGCTGACCCACGAAGTTGACCCCAAAGCAACGAACGACGCCCAGCGTATCCAGGGTGCACGTGTAGCCGTCGCCACCGGACAGCTGGACGACCTCGCCGAGGGGATCGATGCCGGCATTCGGCTCGAGCACCGGCAGCTCCGACGGCGAGCCGAACTGCCCGTACCCGTTGTAGCCCCAACAGCGCAGTTTGCCGCCGCTGGTCAGTACGCAGCTGTGCCGACCGCCAGCCATGACCATGGTGGCGTCGTCCACGCCGATGGCCGTCACCGGGTCGCTGGACGCTGTCTTGGTGCCGTTGCCCAGCTGACCAATCGCGTTAGCGCCCCAGCACTTCACCGTGTTGTCCTCGGCGATGGCGCAGACGTGAGTGTCGCCTACCGAGACGGCTAGCACCCGCCCGACCGCGTCCAGGCGCTCGGCGGTCGCCGAAAACGGCACGTTGGCGCTACTGCGGCCCAGCTGCCCGAACTGGTTGCCGCCCCAGCACCACACGTAACCATCCGCGTCCTGGGCGCAGGCAAAGTCCGAGCCGGCGCCAACGTAGACCGCGTCGGTCAGACCCTCGACTGGGACGCCGACGGCGCTGAAGCCGACCGTCCCGGGGTCGCCAAGGGCGCCGCGCTCGTTGCTGCCCCAGCAGGACACGCCGCCGGTGGCGCGCAGGACGCAGCTGTGAGAGTAGCCCGCGGTTATCCCGATGGCGTCGGACAGTCCGGACACCGGCACCGCCGTATCGATGGAGGCTTGGGTTCCGTCGCCCAGCTGGCCGCGCGAGTTGTCGCCCCAGCAGAACGCCGCTCCTCCGGTGATGGCGCACGAGTGGTTCAGCCCGGCGGCCACCTGGTTGGGCGCGTCCGGCGG
>JAAZYN010000871.1 GCA_014239625.1 Myxococcales bacterium
GGTCGTCGCTTCCCTGGTCATGGGCGCCGGTCGTCACTGGTGGCTCGTCGTCGGACGCCGCGGCGCGCAACCGCAGCTCCCACCACACCGCCTCCGGTGGCGACAGATACTCATACAGGGCGTGGGCGAGCTCCAGGAGGCGCGGATCCGCAGCCAGGGAAAACTCGTCGGGCGGCACCTGCCCAACCAGGGCCTCGATCAGCGCGTCTCGGTCAGGCCCTTCGAGGGCAGCCGCCAGGCGGTGAGCCTGGAGCAGCGAGGCCGCGTCGCCGCGTGCCAGCCAGGCCTCCGCAGCGCGCTGCTTGGATCCAGCCGCCTCGAGCAAGGCGAGGTCGTTCACGTCCGTCACCGCGTCGGCGCGAGCGAGACGCTGGATCGCTGCGGTCCAGCCACCGGTCGGGGGCGCCGGCGGGGGGCCGCCCGCGGTGTGGTGTCGGAACGGGGGCCGCGCCGTCACCTCATCGAGGTCTTCTGCGTCCGCGGCCAGGGCCTCGGCGGCGCGCCGGGACCAACGCGGCTCCATCAGCACGGTTGCGCGAGCGTGCAACCCCGTGGCCAGGTCCGAACGCCCTCCAGAGCGGCTCAGCGCGCGATCGAGCCGCTCACCACCGTCCTCGTAACGTCCCGCCTTGTCCGCGTCCTCAGCGGCGCTGACCAGCCCCTCCAGGCCGCCTTCGGCGCGGCCGGGCGCCACCGCGTCCGCTCGCTCGAGCCAGTCCAGCGCCGGACCCAGCTCATCGGCCAGGGCAGGGCGCCGCATCAGCGCGATGACCAGGTTGGCCACTCTACGCCCTCCCAGACATGGGACCATCCAGTCTGCGCCGGGTGCGTTGGAGGCGCCGATATGGCTGGCCGCGGCCAACCTGAGCGCCTCGGCCAGATCGGAACCCACGGCGCCCCCGGCCTGAGCCTCCTGCAGGAGGGCCGACAGCGACTGCGCGTCCCGCCCATCCACATCTTCGAGGCCCCAGCGGAAGCGCCACAGGGCGCCCTGCGACGCCATGTGATGGTCGGCATCAGGTCCGGGGAGCTTGTCCAGGATCCGCTCGGCTCGGTGGTCGTGGGCCGCTAGCAGGATCTCGAGGGTCGTGCTGGCGGCTGCCCAGTCGCTCTCGGGGTCCGGGATCGTCAGGACCTCGTCGGCGATCGCTCTGCACTCCCCGAGCGTCAATCGCTCCAACGCGCGCCGCGCGGACGCAGCGTCGATGCCGTCTGGGAGTCGAGTGGGTCGCGGCGGATCCATCCGTCGGTCGGCGAGGCGACGCACGGCTTCGCCGAGCTCCGCATCCCACGGGGCCCACGCGAGGAGGTCTCTGGCGAGGGAGCCGAGGGCGGCCCGGGCCACTCCGGTGAGCACGTGTCCGTCGTCGATACGCGCCCTCGCAGCGGAGGCCGCCGCCGCGAGAACGTCACAGGGAGACGAACTCAGAACTTTTTTTTTTCCGCCAGAGAGCCTCAGCTCGACCGCCCCTGCCACTACGCGTTCAGGTAGCCGCCGGCTGCTCAGTGGGGGGAGCTGCGTCACCATGCGCTGCCCTGCGATGAGCGTCAGCCCGAGGTCCTCGGCGCCAAAACCATCGCCCATCGCCTTCGCCAGCGCGGTGGCTGCGGCGCCCGCAGTTGGGGCGTCCCCCTCGAACTCGGCCGCTACCGCTTCGTCCACCCCCACAGCCGGATCGTCGCCCCGTCGGAGGGTCAGCATGGCGCCGTCCAGGACCACTGGCAAGGGCGTGGTCACCCCCGCGGCGAGGGCGGCTGGGACATGCACCTCCACCTGTCCGCGGTCCAGCGGGCGTATCGTACCCACCGCATCCGAGGCGATCGCGGCCCCTCGGGCCAGCGCGCGCAACACGCGACCAGGCGTCAACCAGTCGGAGCTCGACGAGCCGGCGTCGAGCACGAACGGATACCACTCGCTCACGATGGGGCTCCTTCTTGGGCCGCGTCCGCCGCGCCCTCAGGACCACCGGGCGCGTCTTGACTCTCTGGCTCCAGAGTCCCGGCGCCAGCAACTGCATCGGCAGTGGGTGCCGAGGGCGTCGGCGCGGGCGCAACGCTGGCGGCGGCCTCTGGCGCCGTGGCGGGAGTCGGCGCGGGTGCGTCCGGACATCGACATGTACTCCCGTGACAGGGAGCACCCGAGCGTCAGCGGGATGTACCTTGCCCTGATCACCATCGAGGC
>JAAZYN010000872.1 GCA_014239625.1 Myxococcales bacterium
GCAGGAGCGCGACTATGATCTCATCGTCTTGGACACGCCGCCGACGTCCAACGCCCTGGATTTTCTGAGCGCGCCCAATCGACTCGAGGACTTCCTCGACGGCAGCACCCTGAATCTGCTCCTCAAGGGCGCTCAAAGTGTCGGCGGCGGCCTCTTGAGCGGCTTGTTCCGGGTCAACAAGATCGTGCTCAAGGGGCTCGATCGGTTCGTCGGGGGCGACACCTTCAGCGGCGTCCTGGACTTCATTCAGTCCTTCAGCAGCATGTATGCAGGGTTCAAAGAGCGGGCCGGCGCCGTCAGGGAGATCTTCCGGAGTGACGACGTGGCGTTCCTCCTCGTGAGCACGACCGATGCGGCCAGCTTGGACGAGGCGGTGTTCTTTCATGCCGAGCTCGCCAAGCATCGGATGCCGTTCGGCGCGATGTTGATCAATCGGGTCCGCGAACCGTGGGTGTCGACCCAGCAACGGGTGGGGCTCGAAGAGCACCTCCAGAGCCTGGCAGCGACGACCGACGCCCTGGGGCTGTACAACTCGCGGGACGTCGAGCGGGTGGTCAGTCGCGCGGTCGAAGTGGTCGAACGCTTCGAGGTGTTGACGGAGGTGGACGCCGAGGCCATCGGCAAGCTCGGAGAGCGACTGGGCGGCGACGCCGACCGAGTCCGCACCATCCGCCTGTTCGAGCGCGATATCCACAACCTGGATGGCCTCGCGGCCTTCGCTGACGTTGTGTTCAGCCAAGGAAATGGCGGTCGCATGCCGTCTGAGCGTCTTTGAACGCTGGGCGGGCCAACCGCCCGGCGTGCCCGCCTGCTGCCGTGTCACCCGCGTCACCACGCCGCTGATCGCCGTCGCCAAGGGAGCCGGACGCGGTCGCCCGAGGTGAACCGCCCCCCGTCCGTGTCGCGCCCGTCAGCCCGTCGCCTCCCTGGTCGCGCTCGACGCGCCATGCGACATCCGGGCGGCGATGACCCAGCAGGCCGATTCAGGGGGGCTCAGAAGCCGCAGGCGTTGGTGCTGGCCTCTGCAGCGCAGGTGCCGGACGGCCCGTCACGAAAGTCACAGTAGCGGCTGGCACATCGTTGGCTGTCCCCGCACGATTCGCCGTTGGCCAACAGGGCCTCGCAGGTACCTTCATGCCCGCAGGAGAGGCCATCGTCGCAGATCAGATCGAGGTCCACGTCCTCGGCGCATGCCGTCCCGGCGGTCCCATCGCCCAGCTCCTGGCAGGTCCCGTCCATGAGGTCAGAGCAACCGAGACCCTCGAACGGGTCACACAGGGACCCCTTGGCCCACCCGCACGGCTCTCCCGCGCTGCGTGAGAGGCTGACGACGGTGCACCGGTCGAAGCGGGTTGCAGGCAAGCAGTACGAGCCGTAGACACACCGGTCGTCCCGACCGCACTTCTCTCCGGTGGCGACCTCTGCGACGCACGTCCCGCCCTCACACCAGCCGCCCGCGCAACGCCCCGATGGGCACTCCGTCGCGTCGGTGCAGGGCTGAAGTGCCCACTCCCTGCACCACGCCCCGAGCGAACATCTGATCTCTGTGTAGTCGGGCGCCGTGCCCGTCCGTCCGCAGGCTTCCCCAGCGCTGGCCAAGGTCGGCGACAGCGTCGCGGCCACGCAGACGCCGTCGTCGCACCAGGACTCGCCACCGACGATGGCTGCGCAGGTGTCGTGGGGTGCGCATTCGCCGCCGATGGGGATCTTCGGGGTGCAGCTCCCCGGGCACGCCTCGTCGACATGAGCGCAATAGGTGCCACTGGCGCACACCAGGTCGCTGGTGCACTCGCCGCCGGCCGCCACGGTCCCGGTGAAGATCGTCCCACAGATCTCCGGCGCAGGCGTCGTGCACCCGATCTGAGCCAGGCAGGCGGCCGCGGCGGCCCCGTCGTAGGTGATGAGCCCGGCCTCCACGGCGGCCAGCTCGTCAGCCAGCGGGCCAGAGTCGCCCTGCGCCGCCACGATGAGTGTCATCCTGGTTTCGCAGTCGCTCTGGGTCGGGAGGATGGCCGTCAGCATGGATTTGAATGCGTTGCACTCCAACATCAGGCTGCATTGACTGCTGACGTAAGCGGAGGTCAAGTCGTCGAGGGGGATGGAGGTCGCGTCGCCCCTGCCGGCGTCAGGGCAACCCGCGCCGACCGCCATCAGCAGGCAAAGCGGACGGGTTGATGACGT
>JAAZYN010000873.1:0-1936 GCA_014239625.1 Myxococcales bacterium
CCTGACCAGCCGCGCCCTCGCGTCGGACCGCGAGGCCTGGTTCGACAGCCACAAGACCTGGCGCTCACCCTCGATGGCTGAGCAGACCATCGAGGCGTTCATGGCGCGGTGGCCCAAGAAGGTCGGCCAACAAGCGTACGGAGACCCGGAGCCGCTAGGGCCGATCCTGCCCAGGGTCGACTGATCGCCGCCGGGGCGCTCCTCTATGAGCAGCAGCGAGTCAGACGGCACAGAGCGCGACCGCGGAGCGGCGGCGCGCGGACGAGGGTCGACAACCGCCGTCATCGCGTCGTCCGATGACGCCCCCGCCGGCTCAACGCCGCTCGCTGCCCCCTCTACCGACGTCGGGATGCGGACCGCGCCTGCGCCCATGCGCGCCGCGGGCCGAAACAACTCGACGGTGGCGGAGCGGATCGGGCTGCCAGAGCAGCGAGATCCGATCTCGCTGATCTCGCTGCCCGGAGAGCGCAGGTTCGACACCCCCGAAGCCCGCAGCGACGGCAAGTACCTCATCGGCGACGAGCTGGGGCGGGGCGGCATGGGCCTGGTGCATGCCGCCCGCGACCGGGATCTCGGCCGCGTGATTGCGCTCAAGACGCTCCTGCCCGAGCACCGCGATGACCCTGGGATGAAAAACGCCCTGTTGTTCGAGGCCCGGATCAGCGGGCAGCTCGAGCACCCCGGGATCGTGCCGATCCACGACATGGGCACGCTCTTCGACGGCTCCGTGTTCTACGCCATGAAGCTGGTGGGGACGATGAGCTTGCGCGACGTCTTCGACCAGCTGCGTCGTCAGGACCGCACCACAGCCAAGAGCTTCACCTTGATGCGCCTGCTGAAGCTGTTTCAAGGCGTGTGCATGGCGCTGGACTACGCCCACGCGCGCGGGGTGGTTCATCGCGACGTCAAACCCGCCAACATCGTCATCGGCGACTATGGCGAGGTACAGATTCTCGACTGGGGCGTCGCCAAGATCATGCCCAAAAAAGCCGGCGCCCCTTCCCTCTTCGGGGGGGTCGCGGAGCCGGCGACTCTCGTCGTGGGGACCCCACACTACATGTCTCCCGAGCAGGCCCGCGGACGCACCGACGAGGTGGGGCCCCAGTCCGACATCTGGGCGCTCGGCGTGATCCTGTACGAGCTCCTCACCACCGAGCTGCCCTTCAACGACCCGGACGAGGAGCGCCTCCTGCGCCAGCTCAGCGAGCTCGCGGTGGCCCCGTCCCCGTCACGCGCCGTACCGGACAGGCCCATCGACCCGGAGCTCGAGCGCATCTGCGTGCGAGCCCTGACGCCCGACCGAGGACATCGCTACCGGCGAGCGCGCGACCTGTGGGAGGCGCTGGAGTCCTACGCGGAGGGGACCCGCGAGCGCGAGCGCCTGGCCGCCATGGCGGAGGCTCAGATCCTGGTGGCTGACGGCGCGATCAAGCGATACCACCGGCTGCGGCAGAGGTTGCTGGTAGCCGAAGATGCGGTCCGGCGCGATGAGCGACGACGTGGGCACTTCGACCCGCTGCCCGATCGGAGGCAGCAGTGGGCGCGCCACCTGGAGACCGAACACGTGCGACTGGTCGAGGCCCGCGCCTTCGCCGAGGCGGTCGCTGGATACAACCAGGCCCTGGCCCATCAACCAGACCACGTCGGCGCGCGGGCCAAGCTGCAGGAGCTGTACTACCAGCGTGCGACCGACGCCGCGGACAGGGGCGACGCGGCCTCCATGATCCTCTACGGCGACCTCGCCCACACAGCCCGCGCGCCGGGACACAATGCGCACGCCGCCACGCTCCACCTTCGCAGCTACCCCACCGGGGCCACCCTGAGACTCTACGAACTGGGGGGCCGAGAGAGCATCGACCCGTCCACCGGGACTACGCTGGGCACCGCGCCCCAGGCGGGCATCGCGCTCAAGCCGGGGAGCTACCTGCTCTCGGCG
>JAAZYN010000873.1:1946-2178 GCA_014239625.1 Myxococcales bacterium
GGTGGCGCGAGACCCGGGCACCGCTGGTGCTCCAGCCGAGCCAGGAAAAACACCTCCTGGTGACGCTGCAGCCGTGGTCCGTCGGCGCCCCGCTGATCGGTCGCTCCGACGAGCTGGCGATGATCGTCGACGCCTTCGAGGCGTTTATGGCAGACCGCACTCTCCAGACCCTCATGGTCACAGGCGACGCGGGCCTCGGCAAAGGCCGCCTGCTCATCGAGTTCGATCGCTA
>JAAZYN010000874.1 GCA_014239625.1 Myxococcales bacterium
ACGCTCGTATCACCTACCCCTCCTCGGTTTCGCTCGAACTCTGGTGAGAAATGCGCGCTAGCGGAGCGTTCACGGTGGGGGTTGGTACACCTCGACGGGCTCATCGAGCCCCTTCACTGAGTGCTCTCCCTGTTTGGTCCATCCCGCGCTCGCACGGGAAGCGAAGGCCTTCGTGCCCAACACGGAGACTCCCAGCCGGCCGCACAGGCTCTCCACGCGCGCTGCGAGGTTCACGGCGCTACCGATCACGGTGAAGTCGAGCCGTGCGGGGGCGCCGATGTTGCCGTAGGTGACATCTCCGAAGTGCAAGCCGATGCCCACATCTGCGGTGGTCAGGCCGAGTTTCGAGCGCCGAACAGTCAGCTCTACCAGCCGGCGCTGCACGGTGGTGACGGCATCTGCGGCGCTGCGGCAGGCCGCACCTTCGTCGTCCTCCGTTAACACCGCCAAGAGCCCATCCCCCATGAACTTGAGGACCTGGCCACCATGAGCGTGCAGCCCGTGCACAATCTCCTCGAAGGTGTCGTTCAGCAGGTCGAGCAGCTCTTGTCGGGGCAGGGTGGTGGAGAGCTGTGTGAAGCCGCGCACGTCGCAGAACCACACGGCCGCACGGAGGGTCTGCTGGTCGCCGCGCCGCACTTGACCGCTGCTGACCCGTTCTCCTGCGTCTCGACCCAGGTAGGTGCGCAGGAGGGTGGCCGTGACCAGGTCGCGCGCCAGGGGCTCAATGACCGCGGTGAGCGCGGGGGTCAGCCGCTCCAACAACGCCAGGTGGGCCGAGGTGAACCCCCCTTCGGCCCGGGTCGCCCAGGTGATGCCTCCCACCCAGGCACCTCGGAAGCGCATCGACTGGCCGTAAAGGTCTCGAAACCCCTCACGCCACAGGTCCGCGACGTCGGACAGCTCCTCGCCCTCTGGATGCCGGAAGCGCACAGCGGGCGCGCCGAGTTTGAGGCGTCGCGCTGGGCTGTCCTTCGCTTCCAATTGGGCGAACTGGGCGTATCCCAGCTCCCGCTCTTTCGGAAGGCTGTCGCGCTGCCAGATCCAGAGGTAGGCCGCTCCCTGAGGGTGAAGCACCGTGGTGCCGCACCACAGCCGATCGACAGGAGCGTACTCCACGACCTGATCCACCAGCGCCGCCTGCAGGCTACCCACGGTGGAGTAGGTGCGGCCAGTGCTCAATAGCCAGCGGGTGATCTCGGTAGCGGGCATCGCTCCTCTCCAGGACTGGATTCTACCCGAGTTGCGTCAGCATATCGTCGTCTGCGTGGCTTTTTCTCTTGGCTCAATTCAGCAGATAGAGCGTGACGATGGTCTGAGCTTGGAAATGCCCTACACCGTGGACCTTCTTGAGTTCTTCCTATAGTTCACGCTTCTCCGAAAGGCTTGAAGCCCTCAAGACCGCGAACCACTCCTCGAGCGACTTGCCGGTCTTCTCTTCGAGATTACGGATGATGGCCTTCTTCATTTCCTCTATGGCTTCATTTGCCACTCCTTGGCATCGTGGAGGGTCACACCCCGAGGAGCCGACCCAGCTCTTCGACCGAGCGCGCCACGCGCGCCCAGGGCGCCAGGCGCTCGACCGAGTGATGGCCCCAGGCGACCCCGACGGCCCTGACCCCGGCGGCCTGGGCCATCTCGAGGTCGTAGGTCGTGTCACCGACCATGACGAGGTCGTCGGTCGACCTGCCGGCCATGATGGCGTGCAGCAGGTCGGGGTTCGGCTTGGGCCCGGGGACGGAGTCGCCACCGAGGACCACCTCGAAGCGGCCTTCGAGGTCAAACTGGCGCACGACCCGGTCGGCGCCTCGCTGGCTCTTGCCCGTGGCCACCGCCGCGCGGAACGGGCGGGCCAATAGCTCGGCCATGCCATCGAAGAGCCGCTCGTAGCGGGGCGCGAGCCGGCGTCAACAGAGCGTATAGGAAAAATAGAGCAAGTTGCGGAAGTATCGATGCGCCGCCAGCTGGTCGCGCGAGAGTCCTCGATCTGCCAACGGCGCCTGAAGAATGGTCTGTTCTGGCCGTTCCCGACCGAAGACAATGCGCGGACGGGGTCCTCGGCGCGAGGCCCACCACGACCCAGCATACACGGCCCTACGATCCGAGAGACCTCGCCTAACCCGGATAATTCATGGAACTTCGAGGGAAACCAAGGAGGCGTAGTGCTGCC
>JAAZYN010000875.1 GCA_014239625.1 Myxococcales bacterium
GAGGTTCTCGTCGCTGTCGCCGCAGCGCAGGACCCAGCTCCGGCGCGTCATGGGCCGGCTGTTGGACATGCCCGCGCGGCAGCGCGCGACGGTCTTGCGCAACGCCAAGCGTTTTCGACGCATGGCCCCGGAGCTAAGGTCGCGTATCCGCACCCGGTTTCACCAGGACGACGCCACGCGACGACCGCGGCGCGGTCAACCGTGAGCATGAGCTCGAGGGCCAGACCGCGCCTGGCGATGGTGCTGACGAGCTTGGCCCTGTGGGGTTGCGACATACCGGACGAGCCGACGCCGGGGGGCGACAGGGCCTTGAATCGCTGCAAACGTGCCCGCAACGCGTCCTGGTCTGCCTGCGGGAGCTTCTTGAACGCGTCATAACGCCGCCGCATCTCGTTTTTCTGCTCCTCGGTCAGGGCGTTCCACCGCTGCAGCTGGTCGGCGCTGGGCTCCGGCGCAGTCGCGCCGGTCGACACCGCCGGAGCTGGAGGGGCCTGCGCTTGGACAGGTGCGGGGTTCAGCCCCAAGGCCAGGAGCGCGACCGCGGTCCACGCCATCGTGGTCGTCGCGCCGTTCATTGTCCGCCCCTTTGGAGGACCTCGTCGGTCAGCAGCTCGTCCATCGTCAAGAGCATGTCCAGATCGTCGTCCACCTCGATCATCTCCAACGCCTCGAGATGCTCCACCACGGGAAGGTCCCGCAGCAGGTCGAGCCGCTGCGTCAGCGCTGGCGGCGGCGCCTCGGCGCCACGCGTGCCATCGCCCAACGGGACCCTCAAGGCGAACACCATCATCACGGCGACTCCCGCGAACAGCGCCAGGGGCGTCCAAAATCGGCGCCACCAAGAGGTGTGAGGGGACGCAGCCGGTCGCGTCTCGACTCGCAGACGCGCCCAGAACGCGTCGTCGAACTCGGCGCTGACCTGCGGTCGCGGCAGCGTCGCCGCCGCCGCGTCCAGGGCGCGCAGCTGCGCCAACAGCTCGACGCAATCCGGACAGCCCTGGAGCGCTCCTCGCACACCCTGCATCTGGCGCTCCGGCAGCGCTCCATCGACGAACGCGGGCAAGAGCTCTCGGACCTGTTGGCAGTTCATCTTCATCATCGCACCTACCGTCCAGGACCCGCCGCGCTCACCGCACGCAGCTGAGGCCCGAGTTGTCCGATCAGGGTGGTCTTGGCTCGATTCAACAGAGATTTTACAGCGCTGACGCTGGTCCCCAGGACCTCGGCGATCTCGTCGTAGCTCAAGTGCTCGGTCTTGCTCAGGATAAACGCGCTGCGCTGGGCTTCTGGGAGGTCCCCCAGGGCGCGGTCCAGGGCGCGGCCCAGCCGGTTGACGTCGACATGCGCCTCCGGCGACAGGGTGGCGGCCGCCAGCCCGTGGGCGGCTGGCTCCGACAGCTCGATGTGAACGGTCCCCGGTTGGTTTTCACGCTTGCGGACCCTGTTGAGGCAGTGGTTTCGAGCGACTCGAAACAGCCAGGGCTGAAGCGACGCCTCTGGCCGCCACCCTGGCAGGTGCTGGTACGCCTTGATGAACACGTCTTGAGCCAGCTCTTCGGCGACGTCTCGGCGCCGGGTGAAGCGGGCGCAGAAGGCGATGATAGACGCCTTGTAGCGGTCGAAGATCTCCGCAAAGGCGGTCTGGTCACCGTCGAGAAACCGTCTCACCGCGTTCGCATCGAGATCCCTCACGGGGCGCTTGGCGGATGCGGCAGCAGCGACGGTCACGCTGCTCGCGACGCTGGCTATCATCATGATCGAGGAGAACACCGACATCACCTCGAAGTTGCGCTTTTCTTTTTGGGTGCTGTGCTGGACCCCTCGCCGCCCTTGCCTTTGGGCGGCCGCGGGCCGCGAGTCTCGACCTCGATGAAGAGATGCAGCTTGTCGAGCAGGCGCATCCACCAGAGCAGCTCGAGGTGCTGGATGACGGCCTTGTCTCGGGCGCTCAGCCGGGCCGCCGAGGGGGTGCGCTTGGCTGACGAAGAGGGCGCCGGAGACCATGCCAGGGCTCCGGCGAGCACGATCACCAGGCACAGCCGGATCAACTCACGGGATGATGTCGTCATCGAGCGCATCGATCGTTGAGCTCTCCCATGAAACATCCAGGCCCAACAGTACTTGGTGCATCGGCCATCCGCCGCCGAAGAAATCGCCTGGCACCATAAT
>JAAZYN010000876.1:0-1927 GCA_014239625.1 Myxococcales bacterium
GGGTTCATCGGGACGGAGCCCTGCTCGACCCGCCCAGTGAAGGCCTGGCAGCCCAGCCCGCGCCGCGGGCGGAGGTGCCCATGGACCCAACGCGCCGCTCCTGGTTCCGAGAGCCGAACGATAACACGCGATACATCGATCTCCCTGGAGGGTCGTCGGGTAGTGACCAGGGGCACGCCGCCATCAGCGACAGCGACTGGGACCTCTTCGGCCCGCCAGCCGCGACCCCAGCGGAGCCCGCGATCCAGGGCGCCACGCCACCCCACGCGGAGAGGCCCCCACCCGCCACACCCCGGGGGGGCGGCCACGAACGCGTCTTGGAGAAGCTCGACAGCGTCGTCAGCCATCTGCAACGCCTCGAGCGGCTCATCCAAACCCTCGCCGGGGTGCCGGCCGACCCGCTGAGCTTGACGGCGCAGCTGGAACGACTACAGACCCTTTACGAGGACGGCGCGCTGACGGACGACGAGTTCGAACGCGCCAAAGCGCTGCTCTTGAATGCCCCCTGACCGACAAACACCGGAAGCGCCGATGCCCATTCAGCAAGGTTTTACCGACTCCCGAGACGGGACCCGACTGTTCTACCGCGACCTCACCCCCGAGGGGGAGGTCAAGGCCAGCGCTGTGATCTCCCATGGCTATGCGGAGCACGGCGGCCGCTACGAGCGGCTCATGCGCGCCTTGGCGAAGGCGGGTTATGCGTCCTTTACCCCGGACCATCGCGGACACGGACGCAGCGCCACGACGATGGGCCTCGTCGACAGCTTCGACGCCCTGGTCGCCGACCTGTCACTGTACCGAGAGAAGGCCGCCCAAAAACACCCCGGCCGGCCGGTCTTTCTGGTGGGACACAGCATGGGCGGGATGGCCACTCTCCATCACGTCGTGAGACATGCCCCTGCGATCGCGGGGGCGGTCGTCATCGCGCCGGCTATCGAGGTGCCCGACGACATCCCCAAGATCATGATCTCGATCTCCAAGGTCCTCAGCAGACTGGTGCCCAAGCTGGCGGTGCAGCCATTCTTCAACCCGGCTCACCTCACCTCTCGACCCGACGTGCAGCAAGCCGTCCTCACCGATCCCCTCTTTTACCGGGGGAAGATCCGCGCGCGCACGGGGGCTGAGCTCTACCGCGCGATGGTGGACATCAACGCCACCATGAGTCGCATCGAGTCGCCGCTTTTGCTCCTGCACGGCGACGACGACTCCATCGTGAAACCCCGGACCTCGGAGACCGTCTTCGCCGCCGCCAAGAGCAGCGACAAGGCGCGCAAGACCTTTCCCGGGCGACACGAGATCTTGAACGAAGCGTGCGAGCTGGAGGTCATCGAGACGATCGTCGCGTGGCTCGATGAGCGCATCTGAGGCCGGCATGCTCGCGCCGACCAGCTGAACACTCAGCGCCCGAGGGGCACGCCCCGGCCCGAGGGGCACGCCCCGACAACCCCGCGAGCCCCCCAGCCGCTCCGGCGAGGTCCATATCGGCGCGCCGGGAACGCGTCCGAGCGCCCATCGCGACCCGCTGGCCTGGCACCGGGTGTGAGCTCTGCGATATGTTCGACCCCATGACACGTATCTGGCGCACCCTCTTCATCCTCTCCAGCCTCTCGCTCCTGGGCGGCTGTCCGGCTCCTGAGGCGTCTCCCCTCGCTCCGGCGCTCATCATCCTCAACCAACTCGCGGACCCGCCAGCCCTGGTGTCGGCCGAGAAGGTGACCGTCCCGGGGCCTGGTTGGCTGGCGGTCTACGAGGACAGCGACGGCGAGCTGGGTGCCATCTTGGGATACACCGCGGTCGGCAAAGGCGTGCGCGACAACGTGCCGGTCGAGTTGAGTCGCCCGGTGGTGCACGACGAGACCCTGCACGTCAGGCTGCTTCAAGATCTGGGGCAGCAAGGGGTTTACGAAGACGCCATCGACACCCCATA
>JAAZYN010000876.1:1937-2162 GCA_014239625.1 Myxococcales bacterium
CACGGCCATCGGTGGCACCATCACGGTGACCCTGCCGCTGGTCGCGGCGTCCCCGTCCTTGCGGGTCTTCGACCAGGTCTGTGATCCGGAGAACGCGGTGGTCATCGACAGCGCCCTGAGCTTGGGGCGCGGGTGGGCCGTCGTGTACGACGACAACGGCGGCAACGCCAACGCGGTGCTCGGCGCGGCCGCGCTGGCGGACGGGCCGAACAAGCGCATCACCGT
>JAAZYN010000877.1 GCA_014239625.1 Myxococcales bacterium
CGTCTCCCCCCTGCGCGAGGGCACCTTGCGTGTGACCGAGCCGGGGGGCAGGGTGCTGTGGATGTCTGACCTGATCCAACGCGCCGCCGGTCGTGGGCGAGCCCGCGCTGTCGTCGTCGGGGGAGGCCATCAGACCGGCGACTCGGTCGCTTTCTTCCAGGCTGTCAGTGTCTTTTTCGTCCGCCATCAGTATTCGCTCCGGTCAACTTGACAACACGATGCCTGCAAGCAGCGTTCCGGCCAATGGCTGCTTTGAAAATGGTGTCTTCTCTTGGCAACCATCCGGTTGGTCGTCGCCTGACGCCGGCTTTGGGCACCCTGATCCTAGTTGATGTTCCCAGTCCGGAAAGTATCTGGTAGAAGGATCTCAGTACGTGCTGCCGAGGCTCCCGTGCGAACTCACTCATTCGACAGCGTCGTACCGGTTGATCTTGTGTGGATGGACCGGCCGAACGGCAACGTGATGGCGATCACCTGGTCCGATGACCACAGCTCGACCTATGAGCCGAGCTATCTTCGGAAGATCTGCCCGTGCGCGGAGTGCAAAGGAACCCACACCGGCGCACCGAAGGCGTTCAATATCCTAACGGCCGCACAGGCCGCAGGCATTCACCGCGAGATCGTGATCGAGAGCGTACAGCCGGTCGGAAACTACGCGATCGCGTTTACATGGGGCGACGGACATAGAGAAGGCATCTATTCATGGAGCTATCTGCGTTTGATGTCACCGGAACACACAACAGCAGCGAAGGGTTGAGACCAATACGACCATCGAGCACCCGGTCCGGAGCTGAGCCGAGTGGCGGATCAGCCCTCAGCGGGTGACCAGGAGGAGTCAAAGTGAGCGAGCACCGCGACGAGGGGGACGCGGCTGAAAACCCTGCAAGCGAACAACCGGCGCGACCTCGGGTCGTGCGGCGTTCGCGTGCAGAGGGGCAGCAGCGGCGCGCGCAGCGAGAGAAGCAACGGCAGGAGTCGAGCTGGTCCAACATCGTCAACGCAGCCCGTGGCGACGAGGGCCGGGCGCGAGAATCGGGCCCGCGTCACAATGACGACCCGACGCAGCGGCCGATGCCGAGAGGTCAGGACAGAGCCGCTGAGCGTGGTCACCGGCCGGGGCGGAGCGGCCACAGCGGCACAGCGGGCAAAAGCTCCAAAGGCGGTCGGGGTGGGCCGGTGAGCGGAGGCTGGTCGGGCGGACCGTCCCGCCGCAACAGCGGCCAACGCTCTGGCCCCGGCGGGCGAGGTGCTGGACGCAACGAGGGGCGTGGGGGAGCACCAAAGGGGCGTCGGCGACAGCCGGTGGATCCCGAAAAGGACGCGCGCCGAGAGAAGGCGATGGAGCTCGCCAAAGAAAAGGCGATCCCGCTGGCTCATGCCCACCGGATCGTTCAGGGACGGACGACGCTGAACGATGTCCTCAAGCTCATGATGCGTCAGGAGTCGTTCGAGCGGCTGGTCAAGCAAGATGGCCTCGACCCCAGCCTTGCCGGGCAGGTCGCCTCTGGACACTTGTCGAAAGAGCGCGCGTTGGTGGTTACCCGCATCCGGCGGGCCCGGAAATACCCGTTGGATCACGACGCGTTCAAGGTCGCCGAGACGGAGAAAGTGCCCGTACTCGTGGACATGTTTGGCAGCGGATGGGTCCGGGGGCGGATCACCGCGGTCCGAGTGTACGACTTCGATTTTTGTGCGGGCGACGGCGCGGACTCCGAGCTCGTCCAAAAGCATGACGTCAAGGCGGTGGCTCCGGAGAACGCGCTCGCGAGCATCGAGAGCTCAAGCGGCTTGGATGACACCATCAAGTCGCAAGGGCTGGCCGCGACCGCCGAGCGGTCCGAGCGGGTGCGGCCCACGGATAAGGGCTTGCTAGCGTTGATGGAGAGCGACAGCGACATCACCCTGGTGTTGCGTGACGGCGAGACCCTCGACGGTCGAGTCGTGAGCTTCGGGCGCTGGGACGTCACGCTGGCGCTGGCCGATGGCGAGGACGAGCCAGCCAAGGTCACCGTGTTGTTTCACGCGTTGCACAAAAAGTCGCTGGAGCAGAAATAGGCTCGCGTCCAACGGGTCTAGTGTAGTGTCCTGCGTGGGAGGTTCCGTTGCGTAATCCGCGAGCGTCTTGGCTCAGGGCAAGGCGCCTCCGACGCAGGGCTGGC
>JAAZYN010000878.1 GCA_014239625.1 Myxococcales bacterium
CGTTCGGGTCCGCGTTCCTTCAGTCGCGACCTCTACGCGCTGAGCCTGGACGGTAAAGAGAGCGTCTTTGTGACGGCGGCGCGCATCCTCGCGGGGGCCGAGGAGGCGCTCAGCAAAGAGGAGAGAGCTCGTCGCGAGAGAACGCGCACGGTCGCCCGAGGCATCACGACGTATAGCGTCAGCGACGACGGCAAACGCTTGGTGGTGCCCTTGTCCGGCGCCCTGTACGTCGTCGACGTCGCCAGCAAGGCGGTCCGCAAGGTGGGTCGCCTGAAGGGCTACCCCATCGACCCGCAGCTTTCGCCCGACGGCACCAAGCTGGCGTGCGTGCGGGGTGGGCATGTGTCCGTCATCGACCTCCCCACCGGCAAGGAGACGCGGATCACCCCTGCCAAAAAAACGCATGAGACCTGGGGCACGGCGGAGTTCGTCGCCCAGGAAGAGATGGGGCGGATGCACGGCTTCTGGTGGGCTCCCGACAGCAAGGGCCTGCTGGTTCAGCACACCGACGAGGGCGCGGTCGAGACCCTCCACATCGTCGATCCGATGCACCCTGGTCGGGTGCCGTCGGATTTTCGCTATCCGCGTGCGGGCACCCAAAACGCCACGGTCAGGCTGGCGTGGATCGCGATCGATGGGGGCGACCCCGTATGGATCGAGTGGGATCGCGAGCGCTGGGAATATCTCGTCAACGTCGTGTGGTCTTCGGCCAAAGGCGCGATCCCTTCAGTGATCGTTCAGGATCGACGTCAGCGCGAGCTGCTGCTCCTGGGCGTCGACGTCACCACGGGCGAGACCTCGACGCTGCATACCGAAACCGACGAGGCGTGGCTCAACATCGAGCAGTCGGTCCCGCTGTGGCTCGATGAGGACACCGGCGGTGGCTTTCTGTGGATCCACGAGCGTAATGGCTGGCCGCAGTTGGAGCGGCGCAAGGTCGACGGTAGCCAGCCTCAGCAGCTCACCGCGCCAGGGACCACGGTGCGCGCGGTGTTGGCTGTGGACCGATCCCGACACACGGTGTGGCTCAGCGTCTCGACCCGAGACGATCCGACGAGCACCAAGGTCGCGACGGTGTCGCTGAGGGGTGAGCCGGCTTTGACTCTGGTGACCGCGGGTCCGGGTCGTCACAGCGCTTCGGTGGATGACGCGACCGGTCGACACGTTCTGGTGCAGCACGATGACCAAGGGCGCGCGACCTGGAGCGTCCGCAGCCCCGAAGGTCAACACCTCGCCGAGGTCGTGTCGAAGGCTGAGGCCCCGTCTCTGGAGGTCAACGTCGAGTGGCTGCAGGTGGGCCAGGGGGCAGAGGCGCTGCACGCTGCTGTGCTGCGGCCGCGGAGCTTCGACCCCGGGCGACGCTACCCAGTGCTGCTGCACGTGTACGGTGGCCCGCACGCCCAGATGGTGACGCGCGCGCGCAGCGGCTACCTGCTCGATCAGTGGTTTGCGGACCTCGGCTATATCGTGGTGCGCCTGGACGGGCGCGGTACTCCGGGCCGCGGTCGGGCTTGGGAGCGGAGCATCTATGGCGACTTCATCGCCAAGCCGCTGGCCGATCAGGTGCGGGGTCTGAAGGCGTTGGGCGCGAGGTTTCGTGAGATGGACATGGAGCGAGTCGGCGTCTACGGCTGGTCCTTTGGCGGCTACTTCTCCGCCATGGCCGTCATGCAGCATCCGGACGTCTTTCACGCCGCCGTCGCCGGCGCGCCGGTCTGCGCCTGGGAGGACTACGACACCCATTACACCGAACGCTACATCGGCCTACCCGATGCGGACGAGCGCGCGTACCAGCGCTCCAACGTCCTCACCTACGCCAAAGCGCTCACACGGCCCCTGCTGATCATGCACGGCACGGCGGATGACAACGTCTACTTCACCCACGCGGTGAAACTCAGCGATGCCTTGTTTCGGGCCGGTAAGGACCACGAGTTCCTGCCGCTGTCGGGGTTCACGCACATGGTCCCGGATCCGAACGTCACCACGCGCCTGTACATGAGATACGTGAGGTTCTTCGAGGACAACGTGAAGCGTCGGCGCTGACTCCGCCGGTCAACATGGTTGATACCATCCTTCGGGGCTTGCTCGACCCAGCTCTGCATGGGCCTCCTTGAATTGACCCCCGCCAGTCCTGCGTCGGCCCGCCTTGACCTGGG
>JAAZYN010000879.1 GCA_014239625.1 Myxococcales bacterium
CGGTCAACACGACCAAGTGGTCCGGCGTCTGGAAGATCTGCATGTTCTGGTTGTAGGCGGCTGGCGTGATTGGCGGTCCGGCATTGAACCCCAGGATGCATCGGTCGTAGGTGCTCAGGTCGGTATAGCTCTCCGGAAACTCGACGACGAACGACCCCGGGCTGTTCCGCCGCCGCTCCTGGGCCGCCTCGGTCGTTTCCGGCAGGCGGCCGTTTGGTGGGTCGATGATGAGCGACGTCCGCTCGATCACCCGGGTGCCGTTGTCCATCCAGAAGTTGTTGTAGCCGCCGACGTTGGCACCGGCCTCGGTTTCACGCGCCTCCCGCTCCCACGCCTCGAGGTTACGGGCAAACGCCGCCTGCTCGCGCTCGGCTGCTTCCTCGGCGGTCAGAAACGCCTTGTCCCCGAGGTCTTCGGGCCGCTGGAGTGGCGTGAGCGTCCGGAAGTCCCAGACCCCCTGCATATCCGGGGCGCCCCAGACCGTGCGCGGCGGCTCTTGCGCCATCGTCAATCCCGATGCGCCTAGCAGTCCAGCCAGCGTGAGGGTCAACGTGCTGGTTATCAACCGTCCTGTCATGTTTCTGGCCTCCCCGGTAAACCCGGCTGTGTTCTGTTTGGCCCAGCATAGCAGGCTAGAGACTTCAACCGCACGTGACAACACCTCACCCATGCCGCCTTCGCCGATCTTGGCGGTGATCGAGGAGGAGCCAAGCGTAGTGCCGGGGGCGAGGAACTATCGAGCAGGATGAAGGCAGTCACGTCGCCGGCAACCCTACTGAAACCCTTGCACGAACAACAGGTCCGAGAGCTGCTCGAATCCCCTTGGGGACGCCACCGATTTTGTATTTCTGCCAAACCGTCAACTACTCCGGCCTTGACCTCCGCATCCGCCTTGATGACATCGGGGCGAGTGCTCTCGTCGTAGAGCACGAGCGGACCAATCAGCCGGCGCAGCAGCAGCCGGGCCACCTTCGGCTCGGACCGCAACCTGGCGGGAGTGGGTCCACACGGGCTCGCCCGTTTCCGCGGATATCGCCTGGATCGCACCGAGCATCGCCTCACCGGAGTGCGGTTCACTTGACGTCGCCCTTCGGTGCCCGCATGGTTAGGGCATGAAATCAGCCTGCCGACCTGAACAGTCAGTCTCGGCGGAGGATGGCGCGCAGGGAAGGCCCCCCAGGAAACTGGACCCGACAAGGCGTGACCTCCTTCAAGTCGCTACTGGAAGTCTGGCCGCCGCCACGATGGGTGGCGCTCTCGCCAGCTGCGCGGACTCGGGCAGCGACCCTCCAACTCCGTCGAGCGAGCCTTCGGTATCGACGGCTGGTTTCATGACGCAGCAACCGCTCCATTACAAGACGCTGGCGGAGGTCGCTGCAAGAATCGCGGAAGGCGATCTCGATTCGGTGAGCGTGACCGAGGCGCTTCTCGAGCGCATCGAATCGCTCGAACCACGGCTCCACTCCTACATCACCGTTATGGGCGAGCGTGCTCTCGCACGCGCGGAAGCGGCGGATGCGGCCCGCGGACGAGGTGAGACGCTCGGCGCGCTCCACGGCGTGCCAATCGCCGTCAAAGACTTGTGTCATACGCGCGGCGTTGCCACGACGGGGGGGCACAGTTTTCGCAAGGGCTTGATCTCAGAGTCCGACGCGACAGTAGTAGCGAGACTCGAGGCAGCTGGTGCAGTACTCTTGGGTAAGTTGGCCACGACCGAAGGCGCGATGGTTGGCTACCACCGCGGGTTCGAGGTTCCGAGAAATCCTTGGGGTGACCTCGACCGCTGGCCGGGCGTTTCGTCTGGTGGCTCCGGGGTGGCGACGGCGGCCGGGCTCTGCTTCGCGTCGCTCGGCACCGACACCGGCGGATCGATACGGTTTCCCTCGGCGGCTAACGGCATCGTCGGTCTCAAACCCACTTGGGGCCGTGTCAGCCGACACGGCGTACTCGACCTCGCGCCGACGCTCGACCATGTGGGTCCGATGACGCGCAGCGTGCGTGATGCTGCGCGAATCCTCGGGGTGATCGCGGGACACGACTCAGAGGACTCGACCTCGCTCCCAGAGCCCGTCCCCGCATACGAGTCCGAGATGGAGCTCGGGGTATCGGGGTTGCGAATCGGATGGGACGAGGTATTTTCGACGCAAAACGTG
>JAAZYN010000087.1 GCA_014239625.1 Myxococcales bacterium
GGTGCCGCGTAGTGAGCGTGCCCGCGTGATCTCGGCGCTGAGCGGGTCGTGGATCAACGATGACCCGGCTGGTGAGTCCCAGCGGACCTGGGTGCTCGATGATGGCGGGGAGGGGACCGAGACGATCGTCTACGACGGCGGTAAGACGGTCAGGACGACCTTTACCTTGCGCGCGAAACGGAGACTGCGTCTGGCGCGCCGGGATCGGGGACGTCGGCTGTCGGATCTGATGACCTTCTGGCAACAGGACGCCGACACATTTTACGCGTCGCTGGCGGGCTACGCTGTGTTCGAGGTCGCCGATCCGCGACGTTTCGTGCTGGATCATTTCGGTGAATTTGTGTTCTGGCGTGGAGCTCGCGATGGTCAGGAGCGGACGTGCGAGGTGGTGAGCGCGACCGGCCTCATCACTCGCGGGACCTGCCGCAACGACGACGAGGTGTTCGAAGCGCGATGGCGCTTCTCCGAGCAACTCAAGCGCGATGGGAGCCCGCGACAGGTTCGCGCGGTATGGGAGTGGAGGGGCAGGCACCTGCTGGATCGGCGCTTGGTGCGTCGGGGACGGTACGTGCGGGCGCGCAAATAAGCGGGGTTGGGGACATACTCACAGAGTTTAGTTGACGTGAGGCGACAGTGTCTGGAATCCTCCCGCCCTCCATCTGAGCTCCTGGGAGGGAGATGCATGAAGTTATTTCGAATGACGACTGTGACTGTGGCTTCGCTTGCGCTCCTCGCGGGCTGCCCTGACGATCCAGTAACGAGCGGAACACCGGACGGCGCGGCGGACAGCACGGTCACCACTGACGCGGGCGACGCTGGAACGTCGGACACGGGCACGCCGGACGCGGTCACGCCGGACACGGTCACCACGGACGCGGGCACGCCGGACGCGGTCACGCCGGACACGGGCACGCCGGACACGGGCACGCCGGACACGAGCACGCCGGACACGAGCACGCCGGATACGTCGCAAGACATCGCCGCGTGCAACATCACCTTCGCCGATGAGGTCACCCGCGTGAACGTGGCGAGCCTGCCCGGCACCATGGCCGACTACCAGTGCGACAGCAACGATGACGGCACCATCGATGACGCTGACGGTGAGCTCAATGGCCTCCTCGGCTCCCTGAGCTCCTTTGTCGACGTGAACGCCGAGCTGGGCGCGTCGGTCGAAGACGGCAGCCTCATCCTGCTCGCCGAGTTCGCCGGTTACGCTGGCGCTGACGCGACGGGCGTGACCACCAACCTGCTCATCGGCTCCGACATCAGTGAGCAGCCCGATCCGACCTGCGGCGTTGGCGCCGGCAACCTGGACGCGGTCTGCGACTGGGACGTGGATCCCAGCAGCTACGAGAACTGTGCGCCGGTGGTCACCGTGCCGGGTTGTACGGTGAGCGGCGGCGAGCTGGACTGTGGTCCCGCCAACTTCCAGTTCAGCTTGCCACTGGGCGGCCTGAGCCTGACTCTGGACATCACCGACGGCCGGTTCAAGGGCGGCCTCGCTACGGGCGCCGTCATGACCGACGGTCGCCTCTGCGGCTCCGTCCCGAAGAGCGCGATCACCGACGCTGTGGATGCCGCCTGCGCCGTTGACCCGCCGCCCGAGTTCTGCTCTTTCGCGGGCGCGATCGGGCTGATCTTGAACTGCGGTTCGGACGACATCTGCACCATCGTGCTCGAGCTCGGTTGAGCGGCCACCGGCGCGATCGCCATGGGGCAGTAAGCCTCGACAGAGCGTTCGGCCCGTCGCGCGAGAGCGCGGCGGGCTTTTTTTTTGCCCGGCCCCTGTGGAATAATCGCCGCGTCCACGCGCAGGCCGCGCTCAGCGTTGTCTATGCACGTGGCGTGTACGTCCTGCTGCAGCCGATGGGCCCTCGATGACGGGCTCGGATGTCGAGGTCCCGTGACGAGCGCGAGTTCCAACCTGTTGCCGATCTTCGAGTCGCTGTGCGCGGCGCTCGGGGAGCTCAGCTTCTCCCCCCCCGTCGCGTACACCTACAACCCGTTGGAGTACGCGGGGGAGGCGTGGCGTGCCTACCTCGAGCGTTACGCGCGGGGCTCCTGCGAGGTCATGTTTCTCGGAATGAACCCTGGCCCCTGGGGCATGGCTCAGACCGGAGTACCCTTTGGCGAGATCGCAGCGGTCCGCGACTGGCTCGGGATCGAGACGTCGGTGGGCAGGCCCGACCCGGAGCACCCCAAACGCCCTGTCACGGGTTTCGACTGCCCCCGCAGCGAGGTCAGCGGTCGCCGTTTCTGGGGCTGGGCCCGGGACGCGTTTGGTAGCGCTGACGCCTTCTTCGATCGGTGCTTCGTGGCCAACTACTGTCCGTTGGTGTGGATGGAGCAGAGCGGCCGCAACCGCGTCCCGGGCAAGCTGCCCAAGGCCGAGCGAGAGCCGGTCTCGAGGGCGTGTGACCAGGCCCTGTTGGAGCTCACCGAGGCGCTGGCGCCTCAGTGGGTGATAGGGATCGGCACCTATGCGGAGGCGCGAGCGACCCACGCGCTCGCCGGGCTCGACGTGAAGATCGGGCGCATCCTGCACCCGAGCCCTGCGAGCCCGAAGGCCAATCGCGGCTGGGCCGGATTCGCGACCGAAGAGATGCGGGCGTTGGGGATCGGGTGGCCCGGGTCCAACCCGTGAGCGGCCGGGAGCTCAGGGCCTTGGGGACCCTCGGTGAGGCCTTGGGCTGCCGGGTCCCGGACGCGGCGTCGGACTTCTGCCGGAGGTTCGACGAGGCGATACAGGGGTTCTGCGAGGTCGGCGTGCAGCTCCCGAGCCCGGCGGTCACCGTGATCACGCGGTGCACCCCGCCGGGTTTTCCGGCCGCGCTCCACAGCTACCTGCGAGGCGTCGGATATGATGGCAGCGACGCCGCCAGGACCGTCGAGCTCGTCCAGCGCTTCGGCCTTCAGGCTGCGGTCCGCGTGCTGGATCGCGGTCGGGGAGCGCCAGAGGTCGGGGTGTACGTTCGCCGCGACATCGCCTGGCGAATCTCGCGATCAACCAAACTGACCGGCTCCATGAGGCCGCGGGCGTGATGGGGCCGACACTTCCCGGCTTCGCGAATGTGCATTCGCACGCTTTCCAGCGTCTGCTGCGGGGGTCCGTTCAGTCGCGGGAGCCCGGTCGCGCGGACACGTTCTGGACCTGGCGTGAGCGGATGTATGCGCTGGCTCAACGGATGGACGTGGCGGACCTGGAGGCTGCGGCCCGACAGTGTTACACCGAGTGCCGCTCCGCCGGGTACACCGCCATCGGGGAGTTCCACTATCTGCATCATCGCCCGGACGGGGAGCGCTACGCCGACCCCGTGGCGACCTCCAGGGCGATGCTCCGAGCTGCTCGCCAGGCGGATGTCCGGATCGCCCTGTTGTGGACGGTCTATCACCGCGGAGGCTTCGGCGGTGCGGCCCTGGGTCCGCGTCAGCGCCGGTTCGGGACGGCCCAGCTGGACGACGTCTGGCGTGCGCTGGACGCGCTGGCCGGCGCCGTGGACGGTCGCACGAGCCGGCTGGGGCTGGCGATTCACAGCGTCCGGGCGGTGCCGGAGGGCTGGCTGGGACCTCTGGCCGAAGGCGCGCGAGGGCGCGGGCTCCCGATCCACGCGCACGTGAGCGAGCAGCGGGTGGAGGTCGAGACCTGCGTCGCCACCCACGGTGTGTCCCCGGTCGGCCTGCTCGCACGTGAGGGTGTCCTGGGCCCTGACTTCACCGCGGTGCACGCCACCTGGCTCAGCGACGCGGACATCGCAGCGCTCGCCGCCTCCGGCAGCCGCGTGTGTTTGTGCCCGACCACAGAGGGGGATCTGGGCGACGGCGTCCCGCGCACCGCGGAGCTGTACGCGGCCGGCGTCGAACTCTGCATCGGCTCGGACTCGCACGCGGTCATCGATCCCTTCTCCGAGCTACGGTTCGCTGAATATCAGGCGCGCGCGGCCACGGAGAGCCGCTGCGTTCTGGCCGACGCCGGCAGCGGCGAGGTTGCTCCGGTGCTGCGTCGCATCGGCAGCGCCAACGGCTATGAGGCGCTTGGGTTGACAGCGGCGGGCGACCGCGTCCATCTCGACGCGCGCGCGCCGGCGCTGGTCGGGGTCACCGACGCACCGTCGGCGGCTCTTATGGGTGGTCACCCCGGGCTTGTTCAGAAGGTCACGCTCGGGCCATAGTCCGTGGGTCGTGAGCGATAGTGTCGACCCAAACCCGCCGCCACCCTGGGCGGAGCTCCCCGCCCTGCGGTACGCCGCGACCTCCGACGGCGGCCGCGGCGGCCTCGGCGGCTCCGAGCGCCCTGCCGCGGACCAGCAGGTCGAGCAGGCCATGCGGTGGCGGCTCGTGTTGGGGCGCTACGCTGGTGACCGGTTGGGTCAACAGCGCTTGAAGTCATTTTACGCGGCGGATGACGACGATCAACACGGCGAGGGGGAGCAGGTCGGCGGCGACGATCCGATGGGCGAGGCACCAGCGCCGGACCTGGCGGAGTTGCTGGCCGAGGGAGAGCGCCTCGATGGCGCCCTGGAGTACATCTATGATCGCGAGTACGCGCGGCGGGCGCATCGGACGGCGGGAGGGGGGCGCAGCGCAGGGTTGAGCGTGCCGGCCTGGCTCAATGACGTCCGGGACCTGTTCCCGGCCGAGGCGGCGCACGTCATGCAGCACGACGCCTTGCGCCGTTACGGGATGACGGAGCTGGTCACCGACCCCGAGCTCTTGCGCCAGGCCGAGCCGAGCGAGGCCTTGCTGAAGGCCATCCTCCAATTCAAGCACATGATGACGGGGGAGGTGCTGGAGGCGGCGCGTGAGGTCGTCGGGGGGATCGTCGATGGCATCTCCGAGCGCCTCCTCGACCAGACTCGAGCGGCCCTGACCGGGGGACAGGAGCCGTTGATGACTCCGCCCGCCCGGACGTTCCGCAACACCGACTGGAAGAAGACCATCTTGCGCAACCTGAAGCACTACGACCACGAGCGCGCGCGCCTCCTGGCCGACACGATCTTCTACAAACATCGCACCAAGCGAAGGTCCCCCTGGACGGTCATCGTCGCCGTCGACCAGTCGGGCTCGATGATGGACAGCCTGATTCACAGCGCGGTGATGGCGGCCATCTTCGCCGCACTCCCCAGCGTCACCGCGCACCTGGTGCTGTGGGACACCCGCGTGGTCGACGTCAGCGACATGGTGGACGACCCCATGGCGGTGCTGATGAGCTGTCAGCTGGGCGGCGGGACCGAGATGTATCCCGCCATGCAGTATTGCGCCGGGCTGATCAGGGAGCCGGACAAGACCATCTTCGTCCTGATCAGCGACTGGTACATCTGGGGTGAAGCCGACCGGTGCCTGGCGCTGGCTCACGAGCTCACCGAGGCGGGGGTCAGGGGGGTCGGCCTGTGCGCTCTCGACGCGGACGCGCGGCCGGTCCACGATCAGAAGTTCGCGAGGGAGTTGGCGGGCTGCGGCTGGTTCGTGGCGTCGCTGACTCCCAAGCGGTTGGCCGAACACATCGGCAAGATCATCGCGTGATGGCCGCACCCGAAGGGAACGAGGCGGTCAAGCTGCCCAAGCGGACCCGCGACCTGCTGGCCCGCATGGACAAGGCGTTCATCAAGATCGATCGGCTGCTGTTCCGCCTCGGGCAGCAGGGGCTCCAGCGCATGACCTCCAGCAGCGTGACGGAGCTGCGAGCGCTCGCGCAGACGGCGCACAACGCGGCGATGATCAAAGTCGAGCGGGAGATCGACACCCTCGCGACGGTCGTCACACGGTATCTTGACCGCGATCCGCTGTTCTCGACGGACGCTTATATGGCGAGCGTCAACCGAATCTGGCTGCTCAACAATCAGGCCCGGCGGCGACGAGCCACGGGAGCGCTTCCGGCCGACATGAAGGATGTCCTGGGCCAGTCGCGCCGCGCCTATGTCCTTCGAGCCGAGGCGCTGGTGCTCCAGCCGGTGGGGGCCGCGGGGTGGGTCACCGACACCGACTACGTCGGCGTCACCGTTTACATGTGGTCGATCGCTGACGGACGGATCTACCAGGTGACCAACGCCAAGCCGGCGATCTATTTTGGCACGGATCCGCGCACGTTGATGCGCCAAAGCATCAGCGACTATGTGGACGTGACCATCTCCGACCTGGCCCATGGAGCCTTCACCTTCAACCACGCCAAGGAGGCCGATGGGCGCCTGAGCTTGCATCGAGACCTCGTGGTGGAGAGCGCGCCGTGGCGTGGCGCCGAGGCGTACCGAGCGTTGGCCGCCCGAGATTGGATCGAGCTGGTCGACCGGATCCGCTCCGGAGAGCTTCATCCAGTGCGGGGAGCCACGGGCTCCCTCGCCTACGTCGAGCCTGCGGGCTGGGGAGACCTGACGGTCGATGACAAACAGCAGACGGTCTCCGTCGATGTGGTCGATGCGCGTGGAGCGTCCATGCGCGTCGAGGTCACGATGCGCCCGGAAAACAACTCCCTGATCGACAACCTGGAGCTCCTCGACGGCCACCCCAAACGCCAGGAGCTCCTACCTCAGGGGCTCTTCGGGCGCGCCCGGGTGTCGGCTGGCGCGCTCACGTTCTTCCCGATGACCTTCATCTATCATCACGGCGTGACCCTCCGAGGCGCGCAGGCGCGCCAGGTGCACGAGATTCATCTGTCCCTCGAGGCCCTCGGAGAGGTGGAGGTCTAGCTAGTTTTGGTGAGTCAGGCCGCACACTTGGCGCAGGAAAGCCCAGGCTTGAGCTATCCGTCGGGTGCGCCGCCAACGCTGTCATCGTGCGAGCTTGTGATTCTAGGCGGTTGCGTGGGACTTTCTACTTAGCCCGGGCTAGGAGTTTGTTGCGGATTGGAACCTGACCTGGGCCGCGCCAACCACCTGAAATCGTTGATACCGGCTTCGGGCGAGTCGCCATACATTTTGGAGGCCCGGCGGGCGCGCGTGGCGTAAGTGGCGGAAAACACTAGGCCGCGATTTCGGGCTTTGAAAGGCCAGGGGCGTCGGAGCCAACAACCATGCGGATTCTATGCGCGACAGGCTCTTAGCGCTCCAGCCCGTCGCGTGACCGACATGGCCGACGCGGGTGGAGCGGCGCTCCGCCCACCAGGGCCACCCCAGGGCGCGTAGGGCGCAACCTGGGCACGCTGCGAGAGGACCGAGCCCGTGGCGTGGGGAGGGCCGGAAGGCTGCCGGGGCCGATCCAGCGACGACCCGAGCCACGATCATCCCGTGGACAGCTGCGCGCGCCGCGCGTTGTGGGCCCTGTAACATCTTGACACCCCCAGGGGTGCCTGCTACGTCCCACCGACCCGCGAAAACGCTCTGCGCGGGACGGCTAAAGGAGCTCTCCATGCGACTCTTTCTGAGAGTCATCAGGCCCGTCACCTTGCTCACGATGCTCGCCGTCTTCACGTGGACGAGCACAGCCATCGCCGAAGAGCCCGCTGACGCGAAGGTAGATGACGCCGCCGCCCCGAAGCCCGACACGCCGGCGGCGGACGACGCGACGACCGACAAGCCCGCGGCCCCTCCGTCCGACGGCACGCCGCCTGAAAAAACGGCGACCAAGCCGGTCAACGACAAGGCTGCACCCAAGGCTGCACCCAAACCCAAAAAGAGCGACGCCGCCGACGAGCTCGACAAGCTCATCGACAAGGCCTCCTCCAACGAGGGGCTCGGCGGCTGGGCCGACAAGATGGCCGAGAGGCCCCTCACCTTCCCGCGCTTCGAGCACCACGGTTACTTCCGCTTCCGCGCCGACCTCTTCCACAACGGCCACCTGAGCACGGTAGTGCCTACCGTCCGCGACTCGGGGACGTCGGCCATCCAGGCGCCGCTGGTCGAGAACTTCATCAACAACGCCAACATCTCATCCTTCAATGTCGGCAGCGAGGACGCCAAGGTCATCGCCGGCGCCAACATGCGGTTTCGCTACGCTCCCACCATCCATATCTCGGGTGCGCTCCGCATCCACGCGACGTTTGACGTGATGGACAACCTGGTGCTGGGCTCGACCCCCGACTTTGCGCCGAACCTCTCCCGACCCGATGTCCCCCTCGGGGCCTTCAGCACCGCGGCCGCGAGCCCTTCCGCTGGGGTCAACGGTTTTCAGGACGCCATCCGGGTCAAGGAGCTGTACGGCGAGTGGCAACCCGCCTTCCTCTTGCGCGTCGGCCGCATGGCGTCTCATTGGGGCCTCGGGATGCTCGCCAACGCGGGCAAAGACATCGACAGCGACTACGGCGACTACACGGACCGCGCGCTGCTCGTCATGAAGCTTTACGGCATCTACATCGCCGCGGCGTACGACTTCGTGTACGAGGGAGCGACCACCACCGACCCCGCGGACAACTTCGGCCAGCCCAAGGACCTGGGGCAAAACGACGACGTCTACCAGTGGGTCGTGAGCTTCTTCCAGCGCCCACTGAGCGCCGCCGAGCAAGAGCAGCGCAAGGTCGACCTGCTCGAGAAGTTCAAGCCGCAGCTGGACTGGGGCGCATACGTCGTCACCCGTATCCAGGAGATGGATCTGACCGGCGAGAGCTACCAAGCCTATCTCGACGGCGGCGGTAACTCCGCTGAAGCGGCCAATCTGCAGCTTGTCCCGCGGCGAGCGTTCGCGGTGATTCCGGACCTGTGGCTGCGCTACGAGCAGCGCTTCAACTACTTCCAGGGGCTGCGGTTGGAGCTGGAGGCCGCGCTGGTGTACGGCAAGATCGAAAACGTCACCGACGACAGCACCGTCGGCACCCCGGGACGCGACATACTCCAGTGGGGCGTCGCCTTCGAGGGCCAGTACGACCACGACTTCGACGCCTTCAGCCTGAGCGTCGGGATCGACGCCGGCGCGGCGTCGGGAGACACGGCCGAGGGCTTTGGCATCAACGAGCCCTCCATCAGCGACGCCGGGAACCCGAACGCCGAGATCACGAACTTCAAGTTCGATCGTGACTACCACATCGATCTGCTGCTGTTCCGCGAGGTGATCGGGTCGGTGACCAACACCGTCTACGTGAAACCGTGGGTGAAGTTCGACTTCTTCAGCTCGGTCGAAGAGGAGCTCGGGGTGCGCGCCGATCTGCTGTTTGCGTGGGCTCAAGAGCCAGAGGCCACCCCCGGTGACGAGAGCTTCTTGGGGTTCGAGGGCGATATTCGCTTGTTCTACAAGGACAAGGGCCGGTTCGCCTTTGACCTGGAGGCCGGCTTCTTGGTGCCTGGTGGCGCGTTCAATTACATCGACCCATCCGCCCCTGAGAACAATCGGGAAGCCGAGTTCGCGTTTACGATTCAATCCCGCGTCTCGCTCATCTTCTAGTGCTCTGTATGCAAACTTCGCAGCACAAGACCTCCGTTGTTTGGCCGATGCCTGCGTTCCTCGGGCTCGCATTGGCCCACGCCGGCCCTGCGCGCTCGCGCCTTGGCAGGGCGCAAACGGCGACGGTTTTGACGCCGCGCACCTTCCACCCAGGGCACTATTCCCAGTGTTCGTTTGCATCCGGCTCGATATTGGCGAGCGATCGGCGTCGC
>JAAZYN010000880.1 GCA_014239625.1 Myxococcales bacterium
AGCAAGCTCCATTTGACGGACACCGCGGCGCACCCGGCCGCTGAGCTGGTAGGCGAGGCGGCGACCTCGGCGATGCGTGAGAAGCTTCGAAGAGCCGAAGGTTTTGACGCTCAGCAACAGCTCCTGGCGCCCGACGGCGACGGAGACAGCACCAGCGGGGGGGTGTGGTCGACCGACACCTACACGCCCGTCATCGAAGGTCAGCTGCGGGGGGCGGCGATCGACATCCGCTTCGCCCCCAACGCCACCGTCGACGCGACCGAGATCGGGCTCCTCCAGACTGTAAAGTCGACCCGCACGAAGGCTGGAGAGGACGCGGCGACGCCCGAGTATGGCGGTGATGACGTTCGCGAGGCGCGCTCGCTGGCGGATGGCACCAACATCGACCGCGCGGCGGGTGAAAATAGCCCCTACTTCGCTGAGCACGGCAAAGCCTGGATGGCGGGGGGCAGCAAAGCGGTCACGCGAGCGTTCAAGGGGACCGACGGCACCAAGGATCGCCACGACGCGGCCATGAAAAAAGCCACCAGTGAGGTGACCTTGAGTCACTTCGGGCACCGCACCCCCGGGGCTGAACCGAAGGCCGCGACGCTTCACGACCGCGCCAAGCTCACCTGGCGGGCGGGCGACGAGCTGACGTGTCTGTTCGAAACCACGGCGCAAGCGACGGCTGGCGAACAGGCGGGCACGTTCTACGGTTCGGTGGAGTGGGGCTACAAGGTCGACGCCAAAGGCGAGGTGACGCTCATCGAGTTTCGGGTGCTCCATCAGGGGACACCGTCGGAGACGTTCGCGGCGGCTGCCAAGAAATGGAACGAAGCCGAGGCCTATCAACTGGTCCGGTATTACGATGAGCAAGCTGTCAGGCAGGGTGGCGCACCCAACCTCATGGCGGGCTCAGGCGCGAAGGCCTACCTGGACAAGACAGGCAAGCCCGCCAGCGCTATCAAGGGCCTAAAGTTCGCGGTGCCCGGAAACGAGAAGATCCCGTCGGGCAAGTGAACCATCGGCCGAGCTGAGCGGCCACTGCACGGACAACAGCGCCTTCCGGTCCTCTATCGTCGATCTCAGCGACTGCTCCCCCCGCCAGCGATCGCCAGCGGGGGGCGGGGAGGCCACCATCGTTCAGAACTTGTAGAGCTCCGGCCGTCGGTCGGGGGCGGGAAGGCCGCTGCTGGCGTCCAGCAGCGCGGGCAGTCGATGGTAGAACAGGTCGACGATCGCCGCGTCGTGGCGTTTTATCGCCGACAACAGATCGTGGTTTCGAAACAGAAAGTGCACCAGCACGATGCTGTCCATGACGTCTTGAGCGACGAGATGACGCCGTTTCATCTGTCGCGCCCGATGGATCATCAGGCCCTTCGCCAGAAACCAGCCGAAGGTTAGCCGCGCGAAGCCCAGAGTCAACGTGTGTGGCAGGGTGAGCTCCTTGCTCATCAGGTGGTGGTGCACCATCTCGACAAAGAGCTCCTGCTGCTCCTTTCGACCCAGCGGGTGCACCACGCGACGCATCTCTGGGCGGAGGATCCTGGCTGCGGCCGCGAGCTCCTCCAGGCCTTCGACGTGCACCACGACGGTGTCGCCAGACCGCGCGAAGAATTGGTGCAGCATGCCGAGCGACTCACTGAAGCTCGTGAGCAACGTGTCCAGCTCCTGAGCGAGCCCGTCGTTGTCGAGCTCGGGGGACGGTGCCTGCGGGCGTTGCCCCCTGGCGATCTCGTCCCGCATGGCCAGGAGCGCCGCCATCGGATGGGTCGCGTGGCGGTCGACCACCGCATGGAGCGCTGTCTCCAACGCCATATAGTCGGGCCAGGGCAACGCGGTGGTCGAGTCGAGCATCAGCACAGGGCGAACCCGCTTGAGGGGAGCGCGGCGAAGCAGCTGACGCACCTCGGCATCCTGATCGCGGAGCCGCTTGCCGCGGCGCGCCTCCACGAACCCACGGCATTCCATCTGCAGACTGACCGCGATGCCCTCTGGCGTGGCGATGAACTGCCAGGGAAACGTCTGGCACACGACCGGCTTCTTTTCGCCCCCGTAGTGGGCATGGATGAGGCAGCGTCGGTCATCGGCGAGGAAGACGCAGGAGCCGCCGCGCGTGTGACACACGGTCTGCTCTCGCATCTCGTCGCCGACGCGCACCGGCAGGCAAA
>JAAZYN010000881.1 GCA_014239625.1 Myxococcales bacterium
CACGGCCGTGGCGGTGGCGGTGGCGGGGCCGGTGGCGGGGTAGAGAGCTTCCCCAGCACGACCTGCGGCAATGGCACGGCAGACCTCGGAGGATCCGGCGGCGGCGGTGGCTCGGGCGGGTGCGGAGGCACCAGCGGGACCGGTGGAAGCGGCGGTGGAGGCTCCTTCGGACTCTATCTCCGGTTCAACTCATCTCCCGGCGCGAACAGACCGACCCTGTCGGGCAACACCTTCCTGAACGGTTTCGGTGGAAACGGCGGAAACGGCGGAAACGGCGGTAGCGGAGGTGCCGGGGGCTCGGGCGGGCTCGGTGGCAGCGGCGGTGTCGGTGGGACCAACTACTGGTGCGCGGCGCCTGGCGCCAAGGGCGGTGAAGGCGGCGATGGGGGCCACGGCGGCGGCGGCGGCGGCGGCTGTGGCGGGATCTCCTACGGCATCTACGCGTCGGGCCAGGGCGGCACCAACATCAGCGGATACGTGGGCGCCAACACCTTCAACGGAGGCGGCGGGAGCGGCAGCGGAGGCCTCGGCGGCGGGACCGGAAACGGCGGCAACCCCGGCAGCGCAGGCAGCGATGGGGCCGCTGGAGACACAAATTTTTAGGCCGGGCGCGTGCAGACACGGCCTGCGGACATTATCGTCGGAGCGTGCGCAGAACAGCCCCCGCAGCCTTACTGAGTGTCGCCTTGGCGGCCTGCATCTCTCCCCCGCCGACGGCGCTGCGCCCAAATAAAGAGACCTCGCAGGCTCGTGGGCTCCAGCTGCTCGCCGTAGCGGAGGCCTTGACGGCCCCGAAGGATCCGCTCAGGGGGTCTATCGCCCACATGTACGTTCGGTTCGGGCAGCCCCCCCGAGCCCTGGAGATCGCCCGCGCGATGCCGGATAGGGACGCGGGGACCCTGGCGCTCTCCACGATCGCGCGCTCCCTGCTGTATCGGGGCGATCGCGCGGCTTCCGTGGGGCTCCTCGCCGAGGTCCGACAGCGGAGCCGCTGGGCCGGCTCGGCCATGCAACGACGGGCGGTCGAGCTCCACGCGGCCATCGGCGGCCACGAACAGATAGCGAGGCTCCTGGCGCTCCCCGAGTACGCAGCGCAGGGGGCCTTGGCTCGGTCAGCGTTGGCCATCGCCGCCGCGGCGCGGGGCGACCTCGCGAGGGCGGAGGCCCTGTTGGCACAAGCGCCGGCGCCCAGCCGCCCGGAGCTGGGCCTGTCGCTGTCTGAATCCGCGGCCTCCGCGGGCCAACGCGGGCCGGCCAGGAGGCTCCTGGCGCAGGCCTTCGAGACGGGGCGGTTGAACGCGGTGGAGCTGTTGCGGACTGCGGCCTTGGCGCGACGACTGAAGGACACGGCGCTCGGCCTGGCGGCCATCGAGCAGTACGCGACCCGCGCTGCTAGAGACAAGGTCAGCGCCTACGGGATGCTCGACTATGGCCTCGCGGCCTATCGCCTGGGCATGGTCGAGATCGCCGAGGAGGTCGTCGAGGGCGCCTTGGCGGAGATCAGGCAGGAACGCATGGCGGTCAGGGCCTCGCGGCTCCCGTACCTGGCTTATGCGCTGGGTGAGATGCAGCGCAAGGGGGCGGCCCGCGACGTCCTCCGCGAGGCCATCCAGGCGGCAGGCGCAGGTGAGGCTCGGCGCAAGCCGGTCCTGATCCGGGTCGCAAAGATGTTCGCCGGGATGGGCGAGGAGCACGAGGCCCGCGCCATCGTCGCGGCTTACCCGACGGCCGATCGCGCGGAGGTCCTGATGTTCGTCGCCGACCACGCGCTGCGCTCCGGTGACCACCTGGGTGGCGGCCAGCTACTGGTAGAGATCGCGGGCCACATGAGCGACGTGACCGACGCCCGGGCCCGAGCTCGGGCCCAACGTCAACTCGCCGAGCGGTTCTACCGGGCCAACGACAACCCCGGCGCCGTAGGGCTGTTGGACCAGTGTCTGCTGTCCATCGCCCGGATCCCGCCGGCGGAACGCGCGCCCCAGCTGGTGAAGCTGATCCAGACCATCTTCCAGATCCGCCTGGCCCCGAGCGTTCATCCGGAGCTGACCGGTCGCTCATTGATCGATTAGTGGACGACCTTGGAGCTGGCGGTGGCCAGCCCGGATGTTTCATGGCCCTTCGGCTGCAACCGGCGGATCCGCAGCGCTGACG
>JAAZYN010000882.1 GCA_014239625.1 Myxococcales bacterium
CCGCGGCGTGAGGACGACCACCTGGTCCGAGGCCACGCTAGCCCGTCTCATTGGGCTCCAGGTGCTGGTTCGACCGGGTGAGCAGCGACCGTTGTCTCGCGAGCAGTTCGACGCCCTCGAGGTGACCCCTGAGGGGGTCCCGCTGTTGCTCCGCTCGGGGCAGGACGCGTACAAGGCCGCCCTGGGTCAGGACTGGGATGGCGACATCGAAGCGGGCGCCGTGAGCGTCGAGTCGCTCAAAGTGTTGAGCCATTACACGCCGCAGTGCGACGATCCCGCGGCGCCGGTTCGCACGGCGTTGGCCGAGCTGTTGGCAGCTCACGCGCCTCGCGACAAGGTCGAGCTCGCCGTGGAGTTGGGCTGCTCGGCGGGCCCCGACGTGCCCCTTATCGCGGCCCACGCCGAGACCGTCCTAGCGTTTGACAGTCATCCGGTGCCGCTCCGTTGGTTGGCGCGTCGCGTACAGGGGCGACCGATGGCGGTGATCCGTCGCATCCGCGGTCGCGATTTTAGCCTGGCACCGCTGTCGAACGCCGACGCCGACCTGTCGAACGTCGTCGCGATCGCGGCCAACGCGCTGGACCCGCCGCTGAGAGCCGAGTGTGCCGATCTCGTGGTGGCGATGAACATTCTCGACGTGGTCAGCTCGCCGTTGAATCTCCTGGGTCAAATTGACGCCGTCTTGAAGCCCGGCGGGCTCGCGGTCGTGGCGTCCCCGTTTCATTGGCAGGACGCGATCACGCCAGCCGGCCAGCAGCTCCCCACCCTTTATCCAACCATGACAGGGCCGGAGGCGGTCGCGCACGTGCTCGCCGGCGGGGAGGCGCGGCTGCCGCACCTGCGCCTGGACGTGGTGGAGGCGCGCGACGGCGTCCCCTGGGTCGTGCAGGACCACGGGCGTTGCACGACGCACTACACGCTGTGGGTCGCGGCTGTGCGAAAGAGGCACCTGGGCGCAGAGTCCGCGTGAGCAGATCTCGCCGCGCGGACCGCATCATGGGCCTGGACGCGCTGCGCGGCCTCGCGGTGGTGCTGATGATCCAACAGCATCTGGGGATCTGGCTGTGGGTTGGCCCGACCCCCGGCACGACCACGTTCGACTATCCCGTGCTGCTCGCTCTGAACGGATTGGGGGGAGGTGCGGCCCCCATGTTCGTGGTGCTCGCGGGTGTAGGCTGCGCGATGATGTTGGCGCGTCGCAGCGGCGGGGTGGATCGGGTGTTGCTTCTGCGGGGCTTGACGTTGATCGGGTTCGGCTACCTATTGAGCGCGATGACGCCCTCCTGGTTCAGCTGGCGTTCCTGGTATGTGCTCCACTTGATGGGGCTGGGGATGTGCGTGGTCCCGCTGTTGCGGCGGATGTCGAACTCGGCCCTGCTGGCCCTGGCCCTGGCGCTGGTGGCCTTGGCGCCCGTGTTTCAAGCGCTGCTTGGCACGCCGACGTATATGCACAACGCCCGGATGGCGGGCTGGGCGGGACCGGTGGGTACCTCCGAGCTGCTGAGCGGGGGCCATCTACGGTTGGCGACGGTGGAGGGCCAGTTCCCTATCTTCCCTTGGATGTGCTTGTTCGTCGTCGGCTTCGTCGCCGGCCGGTGGGTGGTGGACAAGCGCTTCTCGGCGCTCATCCGGCTCGGCGTCGTCAGCGCTGCCACCGGCGGCCTGATGGTCGGTATGTACTTCGCTGGGTTCGACTTCGCGACAAACCTGCAGCGGGTGTTCGGCTTCAACATCCCGTTCTTTCCGTCGACGACCTCGACGATTCTGGTCGTCGGTGGGCTGGTGGTCGCGGCTATCGGCGCCATCCTCGAATGGGAGAAACGACACCCATTGGGTTCGGGCCATCTGATGGTCTGCCTGGGACGCTCATCGCTCACTCTGCTGTTGGTCCACGTGTGGTTGTTTCGCGAGGTGCGCCCGTTCGGGCTTTGGAAGGCGTTTTCACCGGGTGACGTCGCATGGATGCTCACCGTCGTGCTCGTGGTGGTGACGCTGTTGTCGCGGCAATGGAAGCGGATCGACTATCGTTATGGCGCCGAGTGGCTCCTGCGCGTGGTCGGCGGTCTCGGCGCCTCTCACAAGACCGGCGGCGGCGGCGCGTGAGGTCTCCGCGCTGCCGCGTCACGAGACAGGCCTCGCGTAGGCG
>JAAZYN010000883.1 GCA_014239625.1 Myxococcales bacterium
GCCTCATTGACGCGGACCGTGCGACCGTCGAGGGGCTTGCCGTCCATCTCGCCGATGGCGGTCTTGGCTGCATCTGCCGACGTGAACGTCACGAACCCGAAACCGCGGGAGCGGCCCGTCTCGCGGTCGGTGATAACTTTAGACTCGGTGACCTCACCGAACTGCTCGAAAGCTTCGCGGAGGCTGGCATCCGTAGTGTCCCAGCTCAAACCGCCTACAAACAACTTCATCTCTCTTCTCACTCTTCTGCGCGGCGCTCGCCAGGGGCGAGGACCGATTCTGGGCGAAAAGCGCCCCATCAGGCGCAGTCGCTCTCGACTGCTTAGAACCTCGACCGTTACACCACGCAACGGGCCGCGATGGAAGGGCCAATTGGAAATTCAACCAAAAAAAGTCGGATATTCGACCGGCTCGCGACAAGCGGGGGCGCGACAGGCGGGGGCGCAGGCCATCTGGCCGGCGAGCCAGGTCGTTGCTCAGTGGTGGCCGCCTGGCCCGTGGGGGTGACCGTGGGCGAGCTCTTCTGCGCTCGGGTCACGAATGGCCTCGATCGTGACATCGAAGCTCAGGTCCAGCCCGGCGAGCGGGTGGTTCTGCGTGATGGTGACCTGGTCGGCGGTGACGGCGGTGATCCAGAGCGGGAACGGGTCGCCGTCTTCATCTTCGCCCATGAACTGCATCCCCGGCTGCAGATCTACGTCGGCGGGGAACGCCTCGCGCGCGACCGTCTGATAGAGATCGTCACGTAGCTCCCCGTAAGCCTCGGTCGCGGGCACGTGTGCGAGCAGGCTGTCGCCGACGGACGTCCCGATGAGTTGGCGTTCGAGCCCCGGCACGATGTTGTGGGCGCCGGCCAGAAACAGCATCGGCGGGCCGCCCTCGGAGCTGTCGATGGTGGCCCCGTCGGGATCGGTGAGGGTGTAGTGGAAGGCCACGACCTTGCCTTCGGTGACGGTGGTGTCGGACATCGGAGCCTCCTGGTTGGCGGGACCCCGGCTGCTACCGCGCTGGGGCTCCGCTGACAAGACAATCCGCACGGGGTCGTGGGGCCCCACGCATGGGCAGCGCGTGGCTCCAGGTCCATCGCCAGGTGGCGGAGGCTGTGGGCGACGTCGAGCTCCGCTCGGGCATCGTCCTGTCGCGTCGCCGTGCGCGTCACCGACGACGGGTGATCGCGGAGCAGACGTCGGTCGAGCGAGGTCGCCGGTTCACAACGAGCGCGCCCTGGATTACCGTTGCCAGCGCGCGCGAACGGGGGCCTCGGACAGAGCGTGGCCGCCGTCACCGCGCGACTCGTCTCACCCCCCCTCCGACGACCGTCAGGTCAGGTGCCCGCATGGACCACGACATCGCTCCCAACATCCGAGAGTTCGCTTACGAGGTCAAAAACGCGGGTGTGCGGTTTTCATGCCGGAGCACCCTGGTGACCATGACGTCGGGAGAGCTGTGGCTCCACAGCCCCGGCCCCCTGGACGATGAGGCCGCGGCCGCGCTCCAGGCGCTGGGGACGGTTCGACACATCGTCGCTCCCAACTGTTTTCATCACCTGTTCGCTCGCCACGCCAAGGCGCGATTTCCCGACGCCACCCTCTGGGCGCCCCAGGCGCTGCATCTCAAGCGACCGGACGCGGGCTTCGACGCGACACTCGACGACGTGGAGGATGCGTTCGAGCCCGATCTCGAGCACGTGATCGTCCAAGCCAGCCGGAAAATGGCGGAGGCGGTGTTCCTTCACCGCGCCACCGGCACCCTCATCGCGACCGACCTCGTGCTGAACCTGGGCCACGTCGACCACCTGTGGACACGCATGTTCCTGAAGACGCTCCGGGCTTACCCCGGGCTCAAGCAGTCGCGCCTGTGGCGCACCATGACGCGTGATCGCGAGGCCGTGAGATCGGCCGTCGAGCGTATCCTCCAGTGGCCCATCGAGCGCATCGTGATGGCTCACGGCGACGTCATCGAGGGCCCCGATTGCGTCGAACAGCTCGCCCAGGCCCTGACCTGGATGCGGCAGGCGTGACGGCCGAGGGCCCGGACGGTTCACGTCGCTCCGGCTGCAGTCCGATGGAGCCGCAGCGCGTGCGGGCGCGCGCGCTCCCTGGGTGTCCCTTAGCCCGCATGTCTCACCAGACTTCGGCTGCA
>JAAZYN010000884.1:0-436 GCA_014239625.1 Myxococcales bacterium
CTCCGTCCACATCGCACAAGAGCTCGCTACCGTCGCAGTCGTCGTCGACTCCGTTGCCGCAGATCTCGGTGGCAGCGGGGTTCACGGCCGCGTTGTTGTCGTCGCAGTCGGGCACGGCTCCGGCGACGCAATCTCCCTGCACGCAGGTGCCGTTGAGGATGCAGGGGTCGCCTTCGCCGCAGGCGGACCCCTCCGGCTGAATCTCGAACTCGCATTGACCGGTCGACGGGTTACAGGTGTTGCTCACACATCCACCGCCACCGTCCAGGCAGCTCTTCACCGAGTCTGGATCGACCTTGCAGCCTCCGTCTTGACAGGTGACCCGGCCGTTGCAGAGATCCCCGTCCTCGAACAGGGCGCAGTCGTCGTCGGTGGCGCACACACAGGCCGAGGGGCCGCCCTCGCAGACACCGGCGACGCACGCATCGGCTGCCGT
>JAAZYN010000884.1:446-2140 GCA_014239625.1 Myxococcales bacterium
CATCACTACACGCGGCTCCGTCCAGGGCGGCGGTGGGCTGACACTCCCCGGTCAACGGGTTGCAGGTCGCGACCTCGCAGTCGTTGTCGCTGCCGCAGGTGATGGGGCTGTCGGCCTTGAGGCGACATTGACCGCCCGAGCACTCCAGGGTTCCGTTGCACGGGTTGGCGTCGTCGTACTGGGCGCAGTCCGCGTCGGTCGCGCACGTGCACTGGCCGGTCGGGGAGCCACCGCATACCCCGCCCGCTCCGCAGACGTCGCCATTGGTGCAGGGGTCCAGGTCATCGCACACGTCGGTGACGGCGACGTGGGTGCACCCCGTGACCGGGTCACACCCGTCGGCGGTGCAGGGGTTCGCGTCGTCGCACGAGATCTGGCGCTCGGAGGCGACGCAGGCGCCTTGCTCGCACCAACTCTCCATCGAACACTGGTCACCGTCGTCGCACCCGGCGAAGTCGGGCGCCTGGGTGACGCCGCAGACGCCTGCCGCGATGTCGCAGGCCGCCACGGCGCAGGCCGCCAGGTTGGCGCCCAGCCCGATGCAGTCGGAGTCGGTCTGGCAGCCGACCACCTCGGTCTGCGCGTCGAGCGCGAGCCCGTCACTGGACGACGCGTCCGGCGCCTCGGGGCAGTCTGACAGGGTGACGAGGGCGGCGGCGATCAAAGTGCGCCACGCCATGTCGTTGGTTGAAAATGGACTCATGCCCTGGTGACCTCCGCCTGAGTCGCCGCACTTTGCCGCCAACTATAGGATCGGGCAACCCTTTTCCGGGTTGAGCGCCGGTCCCTGATGACCGCCGGGCGGACGTGGTAACCTCCGAGCCGAGATGCGCCGAACCACCGAGGAGGGCCTGCATGCTTCGCCGAGTGACGCTGTTTGCGGTTACGTTGATGTTGTGTCTGCCGCCGGGAGACGCGGACGCGCGTCGCAAGAAGAAGCGTCGGTCGAAGACTCCCGAGCAGTACGTCTATCTCGACGGCACCAAGGAGCGGGTGTTCTGGAATGACGGTGACAGTTTCCGGGTGCTGCGTGGCAACCGAAAAGGCACCAAGGTGCGCCTGTCGGGCTACAACACCCTCGAGTCGTACGGGCCGGTCCACTTCTGGGGAGCGTTTCACGGCTGGAAGCTGTACGACCTGGCGAAAGACGGCACCAAGCTCGCGCGGGCTACGGTCTGGGATTGCCGGAGTCTGGGGCCCAAGGATGGATACGGCCGCCTGCTGGTGGAGTGCGCGGAGCTGACCAAGGCGATCTTGAAGGCGGGCTTCGCTCACGTGATGGCGATCAACGCGGACGCCAACCCGGTGCACCTGAAGATTCAGGCCAAGGCGCAGGCCGATCGGCGAGGGATCTGGAAGTGGGGTATCCCCGCTCGGATCGTGACCAGCATCCACTCCACCGACGAGAACAAAGACAACCCGAAGTACAAAGGCACAGCGTACAATCGGGTGGTGGACACCCGCACCGGTGGCAGCTGGACCATCAAGCACACCGTGGCCTTCAAGCCCTGCGATGCGTGGTGCAACGGCGGCAGCTGTATGGTGTACGTGCCGTTCCAGGTCCGCTTCGGGAAGAAGCGCCCGGTCTGTGCCAAGAAGGGGCGCGACAACCGCATGGTGGCCAACCCGTCGGCCCTCGGCTACCCCTTCAAGGACAAGTGGTAGGTCGCGTGGTGCCTCGCTGTTCGGTGCCC
>JAAZYN010000885.1 GCA_014239625.1 Myxococcales bacterium
GGGCTTGGTCGCCGCTTGCAGCTTGGCGGTCGTCTTGGCGACCTTGGCCTCCCAGTTCTGGATCTTTTGCAGCACCTGATCCAGCTCGCTCGGCCCAGGCGCCTGCGGGTCGTGACAGCCCCACGCCTGCTGCTCGGTCCAGGCCCCGCGCGTCGTCGTCAGCGTGTACAGCGCCCCGCTCGCGTCTTGCGCCAGCGTCGCCGCCGCCAGCGTCACGCCGGCCAAGTTGTCCACCGGGAAGCCCGTCGCGCCCGCCGGTCCACACGGCTCGTCCGCCTGCACGCCCGCCGGCTGGCTCGGCACCGGTCCTTGGCGCGCGGTCCCTCGCCCGAACGCGTCCACGCACGTGACGATGGTTTGACCGTTGGGGCCGCGCTCGCCCACCTTGACGCCGTAGCGCGCGTCGAAGGCGAACTCGCGCGCCAGCGAGGCCAGCGCCGGCGCGCGCGCCGTCGGGTAGGTGTGATAGGTCGCGTCCGTCGTGACGGTCGTCGTGTTGCCGGCCGGGTCCGTGTGGCTGGCCAGGTTGCCGTATGTCGGGTCGTAGGTGTACGCGTGCGTCAAGAACGCCTGGTGGCCGTCGTCCCAGCGCCGCGTGTGGGTGACGTTCATCGTGGCCGGGTCGTGCTGCCACGTCGTCAGCGAGAAGTCCTTGGTCGCGTCGTAAGCCAGCAGCGCCGCGCTGGTCAGCGCGCCCGGCACGTTCTCGCTGGAGCGCTTGACGATCGCCGGGTAGCTCCAGCAGCCCAGGCCGCCGTTGTCGCTGGGCGCCGCGGCCTCGTACAAGGTCATCGCCACGACGCTCTCGGCGGGCTGCGGAGGCGCGCTACACAAGCACTCTCCGACCGTCTCGCCGCCGCTGGTGGCGCAGCTCAGGGCCGTCGCCGCGGGGACGTAGCCCAGCGAGCACTCGCGGTCGCCGTTGCCGCAGGCGTCGTAGGTGTAGGCCTTGCCCAGCGCGAACGCGGGCGCTCCTTGCGCGTCGAAGCTGACGTGCTGCTCGGTCTCGTGCTGGACCAGGTAGACCGCCGAGGTCACGCCCGCGCCGGCCAGGTAGCTGTGGCGCTGGGCCGACAAGGGCCGGTGAGCGCCGCCGCAGCGGCTGGGATCGCAGACGCTCAGGTGCTCGACCGTGCGCCCCACCAGCGGCCAGTCCTGCGCCAACACCGAGGACTCGATCGGGCCGAGGCTGTTGGGCGCGCCGGGGACGCAGGCGCCTTTACCGTCGTCGGCGCAGCGCTGTTGGCGGACGTTGCGGAAGCCCAGCCAGCCGCGCCGGCCCACCTGGACGCGGGCGGCGGCGTAGCTCATCGTGGTCCGCTGCGGCGCGCGCGGGCAGCCCATGGCGCCCGGCAGGCAGGCGTTGCGGGTCTCGTCGGTGTACGTCAAGGTGCTGCGGGTGACCACCATCCGGCCGCCCAAGACGTCGCGGATCGGGACGCTGGCGCCTGACGCCGGAGGTGAGCCGCCCGAGGGCAGGGGCAGCGTGCCCGCGTAGCTGACGGTGGCCGCGCGCGAGGCGTTGGACACGCCGCTGGCGGCGGCCGGCGCCTTGGAGTCGCCTTCCAGGGTGGCCCACGGCGGGACCGACGTACTGTACAGCTTGCGGTCGTCGCTGATGAAGCCGTACTCGATGGCCGTGACCAGGCCGTAGCCGTCGGTGAACGAGGTCGCCAGGTCGGGCTGGGGGCCGTTGGCGCGGCCGACGTAGACGTTCAGGGTCTGGTTCACGCCCAGCACGTCCAGCAACCCGTCGCCGTCGACGTCGGCTACGAAGCGCTGCGAGTTGGAGGAGGTCCAGTTCTGGAGGGTGCCGAACTGCGCGGTGCGCGGCCACGTAGCGGCGGGGGCGAAGTGATCGCCCAGCGACAGGCGCACGTCGACGCCGTGGTCTCCGAACAGCAGCAGGTCGGACTTGCCGTCGCTGTTGACGTCGACCACGTGGAGCGGCGTCTGGTCGGTCGACAGCCACTCGAAGTCCTCGACGGGGAAGGCGACCGGCGGCAAGAAGGCGGGCGCCGCGCCGGTGGGAGCCGGGCCCACGCCCAGGGCGACCCAGACCTGCGCTTGGTTGGGCTTGACGCCGATCAGGTCGCTCAGGCCGTCGCCGTTGACGTCCCCGATGGCCTTGGTGTC
>JAAZYN010000886.1 GCA_014239625.1 Myxococcales bacterium
GTCTTTGGATTTCGAGCATCGCCAATCTGATGGCCGTGCGCCCGCAACCTATTCCGCAGCGATGCCTGTTCCTTATTCAGGTGCGTCCCACGCTTGCCTTCGTGAACCATCAGCGCCTCCAACGCCTCGCGAGCCGCCGGTGACATGGTACTCCGGGTCATCGCCTCGGCCGCGGACTTGTACTTGCCTATGGCCTCGATGTCGGCTTCCAGCCCCAGCTTGCTCAGCAGATCTTTGTAGAACCGCGCTTCGGCCCTCAAACCCGGCATGATGAGCGTGCCCTCCGGCGCCAGGTTGACCCGGTTCGCGCCGAGAAAGGCCATCGCCTCCATCGATCCGAGGGTCTCGGCGTGGACGATGACCTTCTTGCCCTTTTTGCGGACCGCGGCCACGACCTCCGCCAGCTCCGCGGCCTGCGCAAAACCCAGCTGGGCGCCGCGGAGCTTGAACACCAGGGTCTTGGCGTGCTTGTCGCCGGCGTGCTCCTCGAGCGCCTCAAGCAGCTTCGGGAACACCGCGACGTTGTCCAGGCCGAAGACATCCCAGGGGTTTTTCACTTCGGCAATGGGCCCGTTGAGGGTAAAGACCCGGACCGGGGCCGTCGTACGGATAGCGGCCCCGGCCGGCGCCGCGACGAGAGCGCACAGGGCGAGGGCGAGGGCGACACATCCCCGTCTAAAGTTGCCGGTCATCATTCCTCCGATACGGTCTCCGAAGGAACGCCGTCGTGGGGTCCGACATTCCTACCGTCACCGAATGGTAATACAACCGCCCGCGCCGGAGCAGACCTGCCCAGCGTCGACGTTGCAAGCGGCCCCTCCACCGCACTGACAGCCGGCCGCGACACACCCATCACCGTGACTCACGCTGCACACCTGGCCCTGGCAGGTGCAGAGCTGCTGTTGACCCGGGCCGGGGTCGTAACAGAAGGTGTTGGGCGCACACTCCACGTCCAGGATGCACGCCAGGACGCCCCCCGGCTGGCACTGAGAGAGCCCCGTCTTACAGTCGTCGGCGTCGCCACCGTCACACGCGATCCCCCCTTGTGGGTCTCCCTCGTCGACCTGCCCATCACAGTTGTTGTCGAGGTCGTCACACACTTCGCTGGCGACCTCAGGGGCGCTGCCGTCCGGGTTGGTAGAGCAGGTGGCGGCGCCAGCGTTGACCATACTGCACTCCACCGTGCCGCTGCCGCACTCACCGATGCCGTCGCAGGCGCCCCCCAAAGGAAACCCCTGCCAGTTGACGCCGTTGTCGAGCGCTCCGTCGCAGTCATTGTCCTGGCCATCGCACAGCTCCTCGACCGCTTGGCTCTGGCTCCCATCAGGGTTGGTCGAGCAGGTGGCCGCTCCAGCGTCACCGCACTCGACAAAACCCAAGCCGCACGTGCCTACTCCGTCGCACAGCGTGTTGAGCGGTAGCCCCTTGTAAGCCATGCCTTCGTCCTTGAGGCCATCGCAGTCGTTGTCTTCGCCGTCGCACACCTCGGGAGAACCGATCCCCGTCTCGTTGACGCACTCCAGCCCGCCCGCGCTGGAGCAAGTCCACGTGCCGGTGGCGCACTCGTCCAGGTCGTCACTGTCGCAGGCCAGCCCCTTGGAAGGCCACCCCTCGTCGACGGCGCCGTCACAGTCGTTGTCGATCTCGTCGCAGAGGTTCTCGAACGCCTGGTACGATGACAGGTTGCCGTAATTGCACTGCCAGGCGCCGCCGGCGCACTGAGCAAACTGGCTCAGATCACTGCAGACGCCCTCGGACTTGCAGCCCGACGCGGCGAGGTCGAGGTCCTCGATCTCATCGGTGGAGCCATCGCAGTCGCTGTCGACAGCGTCGCAGACCTCCGGATAGGTCTGGTCCTGGGTGCCCCCGGTGACCGTGCTACACACAGCGGCCGCGCCATCGGGGGTGCACTCGACGACCCCATCGGAGCACACCCCGCCGGGACTGCACAGGGTGTCCAGGGCCTGACCATTCCACAGGAAGTCTTCGTCGGTCAGGCCGTCGCCGTCGGTGTCCGTGCTGGAGCACCTGTCGGTTGGGTCCGAGTCGTCCTCGTCAGCCGTACCGTCGCCGTCGGCGTCGTCGTCCTCGTTGTCTCCGACGCCGTCGTTGTCGGTGTCGGCCCACTCGG
>JAAZYN010000887.1 GCA_014239625.1 Myxococcales bacterium
CGAACTCTGGTGAGAAATCCGGGCTAGCGCCGACCACGCTGACCGGCTGCGTCAGCCAGCGGCGGAGCGCGCCGCTCAGGTCTTCCAGAACGCCTGCGGCACGAACTCCGCTGGGAACTCGTGGCTCTCCACATCCACGATGATCTCCGCGCCGGACTCCAGCGAGCCCAATGCGCAGGCCTCGGTCGGGTCAAAGCGCTCCGATGAGTAATCGAGCTGCGGCCCGTAGAAGTGGATGTCGATCGCGTCCCGGCCAGTGGGGTTGTGCACCGCGTGGATGGTCTCCTGCCCGTTGATGTGCATGAGCGTGCCCGCCTGCACCGAAGAGCGACCGGCCATGGTCAGCGTTCCGTCGCCCGAGGCGGCGAAGTCGATGGTCTCGACGCGGCCCTCGATGCTCTTTCCGAGGCCGACGTAGTTGTGGCTGTGGATCCGCGTCTGGGTCCCGGATGGCCACAGGATCCCGATCAGGCTTCCGTTGTCTCGGCTGCTCTGCCAGTAGATCATCCTGCGGTATCGAATAGGCTCCACGATTTGGCTCTCGCGGAGGGGCTGTAGCTCGCCGATGGCGGGATAGAGTTGCTCGAGCACCTGCTGCGTGATCTCCGGGGTGAGCGTCTCGCGGATATCGTGACCCTCGAGCACGTCGATCGCCTCGCGGATGCTCAGAGGAGCCCCGGAAGCGAAGCGTCGGCCAAGGGCGCTGCGCTCGGGATGGACGCCCCGTTGAACCCGATAGACGGCCCAACTCGCCGTGGCGACGACCGCGCCCCCGGCCAGCGACAGCAGCCAGGCGTCATTGGCGAAGCCGAGCAGCATCATCAGTGACAGCCCCGCCATGGTTATCGAGGCTGCGCCGCCAGCGACGACCGCCTTCCAGCCCAGCTCGATGATGACCTTGATGTTGATGTGCAGGCCGATGCCCGCGCAGACCGCCAGGATCGAGAACTTGATGATGGCGTCGACGCCTCCCAAAAAGGACGCCCAGCCGGCGTGATCGCCGAAGGAGGCGTCGCCCAGCAGGCGCAGCCCGAAGCACGCGAAATACCCCAGGATGAACAGGGGCATGTAGGCCGTGACCTTGCTCGCCCTGCTGCCTTCGGGCGTGGTTCGGGCGGTCCGGCGCAAGATGCTGAAGCCGATCAACATCGGGCCCAACAGCACGATGCGGGCCGACTTGGCGGCTGTGGCGATGAGCGCGGGGTCTTCGCCGAACTGCGTGCCGACCGCCACCGCGCCCGACAGGTCGTTGACCGCCAACCCCGCCCACAGGCCCGCATAGGTGTCTGGGAGGCCCAGCGCGCGGGCGCTGGGAAAGAAGATGATGAGGGCAAACAGGGTGAAGATGAAGACGGCGGTGATGGCCAGCCCCTGGTCACGGCGGCGGGCGTTGATGGCGGGGGCCAGCGCGTTGATGGCCGACGCTCCACAGATCATCGTCCCGATGCACAGCAGATCCCCCATCTCGCGCCGCAGGCCCAGCGCCTGGGCCACCGAGTGGGTGATGAAGAAGGCCGTCGGGAGGGTGAACACCACAACGGCGGCGATGATCAGCGCCTGGTCCGCTCGAAAGAGCTCGGTTTGGATCTTGAGCCCCATCAAGATGATGGCCAGCCGCAGCACGAACTTGCCGGTGTAGCGGAGTCCGCGCTCGTAGCGGTCCTCGTCCCGGTCGGTCGTGTCGCCGAGGCCGATGAGCCGACCCAGGGGCGTGTTGACGATCACGCCGCCTAGCAGGATCGCCACGATCAAGTCCGACACGTAGGGTGTCTTCGGAGCCAACTTCACCAGCCCGAACGCCAGCACGCCGACCGTGAATACCAGGATCAGGCCGGGAACGTCGCGCGATGTGGGGAGCCAAGACTTCACGGCGGCCACTATGGATCGAAGTTCGTATTGGCGAAACCATCTCGACCCCTCCACATAGAGTGTCTAGAGTCCATGCCCAGGTTACCTCTCTTCCCAGGCCGGTAGTCATGCGACCCACTCTCCTCTCTTTCGCCATCCTGGCCCTCGCCGCGTCACTCCCTGCGTGCGCGGACGGCACCTCAGCGCCTCTAGCTGCCTACGGTGTCGGTTTGAGCGGCGGGCCCTTCGTCCCTGACAGTCCGGCCACCCTGAACG
>JAAZYN010000888.1 GCA_014239625.1 Myxococcales bacterium
AGTTCGCGGTCTCACTCCGCCAGCGGTTTGGGCCCTGCCAAGACGCGAGGCCGCAGGACTGGCCGGGGTCAATGCAAGGCCGAGCAACGACGGCAGGGGGGAACCCGCGCGTGCCTCAGGCGGCCGACGCGCGACGCCCTGCACGCTCGAGCAGGGTCACGATGAGCGCGCCCCCCAGGCACAGGCAAGCGGTGACGAGGACTGTGGAGTCAAAGGCGCCGGGCAGCACATTCTCGGGAAGTCCATCGGTGCCGGTCTGACTGAACGGCCAGAGTTTGCGTAGCGAACCCACCATGATCCCCGCCAGAACGGCCATGGTCGCGTCATGATGGCGCTTGAGCAGCCAGTGCAACAAGCGCGAGAACAGGAGGATTCCGCAGATCATCCCGAAGGTGAAGACCCCGACCCAGAGGAAGGCTTGGCTGTCACGGTCGTAGACCGCGGCGCGAGTGCTATAGGTGACGAAGTGGTAGAGGCCCATGACCAGGAGCAGAAAGCTTCCGCTGATCCCCGGCAACACCATCGCCGAGATGGCGATGAAGCCGGCGATGAACAGGAACAGCAGGCTCGGGTTCACGCCCCCGGTGGTCTCGGCGGGGTTCGAGACCGTCGCGCCCTCGGGTAGGCCATCGCCTCTCGCGACGACGACCGACGCCGCTGGCAGGTTTCCTCCCGCGCCCATCATCCGAGCTCGGACGCCGGTGGTGAAGGACGTCGAGCCAGCCGGCACGTCGACGTCGACGTTCGGAGCGAACACGACCTCGCGCTTCTGGTTTTCGCCGCCGTGGGTGGACGTCATGAACAACGTGCCCTGGACCGTCAGCCGGACGGGAGCCTCGGTAGGCTTCGCGAAGCTGAGCGTCACCGAGCCGGTCGCGTTGCCCGTCTGGTTGAGAGGAAGCCCAACGATAAAGAAGGTCGCCACCGCGAAGACCACCGTCAGCCCCACGTGGATAGGGTGGGCGCTGGAGCGACGGGTTCGGTCCATGGCTCGGTATGGGATCACCACCGACGCGGCCACCAGCCCGAGGAACAGACCCTTCATCTGAGCCGGGTAGCGGTCCAGCAGGTCCGGAATGAAGCGGGCCCCGATCAGCACCGCGCCGACGATACCGAGGCCCAGAAACCCCAGGAACAAGACGTTGCTCGCGTGGGCGCCGATGACGTCGTCACCCTCCTCGCCAGGGGACTTCAGCCCTCTGACCAGGCGGCGCCAGAACTCGCGTCCGAAGATGGTCTTCAGCAGCGCTGGGCCGATGGAGCTGATGGCTCCGATAAACCGGCTGTAGATTCCCAGGATCAACGCCAAGGTGCCGCCGGAGACGCCGGGGATGACGTCGGCGATCCCCATGCATACGCCTCGAGCCGTGTACTTCAACCAGTGTCTCAACCTGCTCTCCTGTGCCCCGGGCAGCGATCGGCGCGGCGGAACCTAACAACGCTGGCGCTTCACCGCAACGGTGCTTATGATCAGGACGGTTTCGGGGCGGCGCAGGCCGCTCACCACGCGTGAAAGGAGCGACCGTTCTTGCCCATATTGCCGCTATTTGTCGGGGCTCTGCTGGCCGAGACGTGGCTGCTCATCGAGGTGGGCGCACACATCGGTGGCCTGGCCACCATCGCGATCTGCGTGGCGACCGGCTTCATCGGCGGCTCCCTGGCCAAAGATCAGGGTGTGCGCGCGTTGAACAGGGCGGCCGAGCGAGTCGGTCGTGGCGAGCTCCCGACCCTGGAGATGGTGGACGGGGTGTTCATCCTCGTCGCCGGCGTCGTGCTGCTGACCCCGGGGTATCTGAGCGATGTTCTCGGCTTCTTGCTCCTCACTCCACCGGTCAGGGCGTTGCTGCGACCGCGGGTGATGCGCTGGGCAAAGGGAAAGGTCAAAGTCGCTCGGGCAAGCGCCGGCAGGGGGCCGCGGTGGTACGGTGACCCAGCAGGTGTCTCTGGGGACTCGCCGCCGCAGCCGCGCCCCAGCGATGACGTCCACGATGTGCAGTTGCTGCCTCCAGAGGATCGGCCCAGGCCTCTGTCGGAGCGGCGTGGCCCAGTCACCATCATCGATCCTTAGGGGGGTTGCGGGCGTGCCCTTTTGGTCCGGCCGCTGGGCCTGTATCGTGCCGGCTC
>JAAZYN010000889.1 GCA_014239625.1 Myxococcales bacterium
ACTGGTGGCCGGTCCCAGGTCGCCAGTGGATCCGCTGACCCCGGTGCCCGCGATGGTGCTGACCACGCCGTCGAGGTCGACGTGCCGAAGCTCGTGCGCGCTTCGGAAGCTCAGGATGAGATCGCCGTTGCCGTCTACCGCGATGCCAGACGGGGGAGCGGGGTATCGGGTGGCCATAGGACCGAATCCATCGGCCTGAGCGCCGCTGGACACCCCCGTGATCTAGGTGAAGGAGCCGCTGAGCACATCATAACGCACGACCGTGTCGTCGGTGCTCGCAGAGGTGATGGCGGTGCCACAGAATCGGGCACCGATGTAGAGATCTCCGCTGACGGGGTCCACCGCCACCGAGCAGCTCTGCACCGAACAATCCCAAAGAAACAACGCCGCGTCGCCGCACTGCTCGCCGCTGTCGTAGTCGATGACCGTGTCGATGACGCCGGTCACCATGTCAACCCGCCGGATGTGCGTGTCGAGGGTCCCGATGTAGAGCGTGTCGCCGTCTGGGCTCAAGGCCAAGTGGGCGGGGCTCTTCAGCTGCGCTTGGGTGGCGACGCCTCCATCCCCCCAGGTGGGGGCTGTGGAGATCGCCCCGCCGGCGATAGTGCTGATCTGCGGGACCGGCTGGGAGAAGTCGATCATCCGCACGACGTGGTTGCCCTGGGACGCGATGTAGAGCCGCTGCCGGGTTGCGTCGTAGACCAGGTCGCGCGGCCACGTAAAGGTCGCGCCTGATGCTGGACCCGCGTCTCCAGCGTAGCCCCCGGCGTTGTTCGCCGCGCCGGCCACCAGGGACACCACCAGGTCCGCCGAGATGTGCAAGATCTGGTTTCCACAGGCGGCGTAGACGCTGCCGGACGGCCCCTCGACCGCAGCGGCGCAGTTGTGGGCCGGCGAGACGATGGACGGACCAGGGGTGATGGGCGCGGCCGCGTAGTCCTTGTTGATAAGCGTCAACAGCGTCCCGGGCGGCGGCTCCACGCTGGAGACCGTGAACGTCTGCGGGGAGTCGGTGACGTGGGCGCCGTGGATGTCGTAGTAGGCCGCCTCGAACTGATAATCCTGAGCCAACAGCGGGACGAAGCCGTTGGTGATGGAGTTGTTGGAGGGCGGGTTGGTCGGCGCGACGGCGAACTGAGGGGTCGTGCCGTCGTGCAGGCTGGTCCACTCCACGCCGAGGCCGCTGACCTCGGCGCCGCCGGCGTCCGTGAGTGACACGCCCAGGGGGGCGTAATAGCTGGTCGCGACGACTCCCGTCTGGGCGTCTCCGATGACCTTGTTCATGGTCAACGTGCTGACGGCGTGATCGCTCAGCGCCCAGGCCTCTCGGAAGCTCACGTTACCGTTGTCGCGCAGGATCACGCCGTCGATGCCCGCGGCGTAGGCCACCTCTGTGGGGCTATGGGTCAGCGCGTCTTCCGCCGGCCCGTAGTCGCCGCTGCCGCCGGAGACGCCCTGGCTCCCCCACGCGAAGGTCAGCACGCCGCTCGTCGCGTCGATGCGTTTGAGCGCGTGGTTGCCACCGTCCAGAACAAAGAGGTTGTCTCCTTGATCGAGGAACAGGCCGCGAATCGGGCCGAACAGGTGCTGGTCGGCGGGCACGTTGTCGGCCGGGCTGCCGCCAGCGTCTCCCGCGATCCAATGGACGGAGCCATCGGTGTCGATCCGCGCGACGCCGTGGACGAAGCCTGGCAACTGCTGGCCGCACAGACACCCGGCGACGAACATGGCCCCGCTGTTGCTCAGCGCGAGCGCGAGATCATAGCCCCACAAGACCAAGGGGTTGTTGCAGCCCGTCGTCGAGGTGTAGGTGGGGCTGTACTCCCACTCGTCGATCAGCTGCGTCTCCGCATCGATCACGCGTACGCTCTGATTTGCCACGACGTAGAGGTGCGATCCAGTGGGCCTGGACATCCGAGCTGGGCGTCGTCCGTTCACTCGACATCGGCCCCGAAGGCGAGGTGGTCGTCGCTGGTGCGTTCTCTGGCGTTGCAAGCTGGGGAGACGAGACCCTCTCTGCCAACGGCAAACGAGACATCTTCCTTGCGTCCCACGATCCCACCGACGGAGCGGTCGCGTGGGTACGCACGTTCGGTGACGCGGAGCCCGTCGAGATCGACTTCG
>JAAZYN010000088.1 GCA_014239625.1 Myxococcales bacterium
GGCGCATGGGAAGGACTCGCACGCAGCCATCGCGAGCTCCGCCGAGTCCGTGCTGGGTGGTGAGGTGCTCGAGCGGAGGCGACGGTCCGCTGGCAGTGAACCGGGGTCGATGTCGGTGGAGGTCTTCGGGCCCCTCGAGGCCGATGACGTGCCAGCAACGGGTGAGCTGTTGGCCGCTCTGGCGCCAGCTCTAGCCAAGCTCAACGGGTTTGTGGGCGAGGATCATGGGGTCACCGCGCGGGAGCGGTTGACCAACAAAAAGGTGGGGTTGCGCAAGACCGCAGAGACCCTGCTGGCGGTGTTTGGCGTAAAGAAGCTCGGGGACCTCTATCTGGGGCCGGCGAGCCTCGACGCGGTGGTGAGCTGGGTCGGTGATCGGCCCATTCTCATCGCGCCACAATGGCTCGAGGACTGCTCCGAGGCCGAGCAGGTCTACGCCCTGGCGCAGCCGCTGGCGTCCTTTGTTCGCGGGTTGAGCGCGGTGGATGCGCTGTCGCCTCGAGCCGTGGAGGCGGCGCTGTCCGCGATGGCCGGGACCGGTGACAGGGACCTGGCGACCAAGCTCACCAAGGCGAGCCCTCGAGCGATACGCAAGCAGCTCCCGGAGCTGGCCGAGGCCACCCTGGCCGAGGGCGCGCTGGAGGTCGCCGATTGGTGTGTCGCGGTGCGCCGAACGGCGCGCCGGGTCGCCTTGCTGGTGGCCGACGATCTGGGGGCAGCGCTGACTATTCTGCGCCGAGAGAAGGGGCTGTCGGCGGAGGTCGGCGCTGCCGAGCTCGTCGCGAGCGACGAGGACGCCGCTGATCTGGTGGCGTTCTGGGGCGCCGACGGGGCGATGAAGTGGCGCGGCAACGCCGGGCAGCTCTGAGCCACACCACAGACGCCGGGTTACGTGGAGGCGCGTGACCGCGGCGATCATAACCGTCGAGCGCTGAGGTGCTTCGGTTGCTCACCCAGCATCATCATGTTGGCGAGCAGCTGACCGCAGCGGAAGGCCATACCGATGCCGTGGGCGGTGAAGCCACCGAGGAAAAAGCAGGTCGGGTGGCCCGGGAGGGCACCCATCAGGGGGACGCCATCGGCCGAAAAGCCCATGACCCCCGACCATTTGTATTGGATCTTCTTGCCTCGGAGCGCCACGAAGTGCTTGTCGAGGAACCCCTCCAACGCCTCGTGGATCTCAGGGTTGGGGACGTCGGCCACGCCGGTCTCGGTCTCTCGGGCCAGCTGCCGGAAGCCGCCGATGAGGACCCGGCCATCGGCCAGCTGTCGGAAGTAATCGAGGACGAAGTTGGCGTAGCATGGCGCCGCCATGAACGGCGCCGTGGGCTCGGTGACGATAATCTGTCCCCTCGTCGGGTAGATCTTGTCGGCGAACCAGGGGTGCAGCAGGTGCGAGTAGCCGTTGGTCGCCAGGACCACCGCGCCGGCTCTGAAGGTGTGCCGTTGGGTGCGCGCGATGACAGCCCCGTCGTCTTCGTAGCGGAGCTCGAAGACTTCGTGGTGCGGATAGAACGTCGCCTCCGAACGTTCGGCCATGCCACGGACGAGCTTCACCGGATGGCACTCGCCATCTTCATGGTACAGCGCCCCGCCTGCGAAGGACCCCGCACCGAGCTCGGTCTCACAGTGTCCGGCGTCCACCATGGAGACCGGGATGCCTCTGGCCTGCATGAACTCCGCTGAACGCCTCAGCTCCTCGAGCTCATGGTCGCTTCCCGCCAAGGAGTACGTGCCGCGTTGTCGGAACTCGCATTCGACACCCTTGGCGATCAGCTCCGTCTTGATGAGCTCCATGTTGTCGCGCGCGTACTGGAACAGGTCGTAGGCCATCTCCTCGCCATGCCGCGACACCTGCCGCGCGTAGTGCTCTACCGAGCCGGTCGTGATGAACCCCGCGTTGCGACCGCTGGCGCCCGCGCAGATGTCGCCCTTGTCCACCACGGCGATGCGCATGTCGTGGCCGGAGAGCCAGTAGGCCGTCGACCAACCGGCGATGCCGCCACCGACCACGAGGATGTCGACCTCGACCAGGGGCACGTCGCGCGAGTCGTCCTGCCAATACGCAATGCTCATCTCACTACCCGGGCACCAGAACTTTGATCATCTCGATGGCGGTGCACTGACACGGTTTTCCGTCGAGCCAGCACACGTAGTCGACCTCCGACCAGTAGCCTGGATACTCGGTCACCGCCGTGAAGCCAAGACGCGTCAGATAGCGAAAGGAAGAATTGTCGGGAGACTCCTTCCACGAGTGCGTCACGATCGCGCGTGCCCCCAGGGATCGCAACGCCGCCTCTGCGGCGGCGGCCATCTGGGGGCCGACGCCATGTCCGCGGGCCTCGAACGCCACGTAGGAGGACTGGAAATACCCGCAGTCGCCGAGGTCTACCGGCCACAGCTGAGGCGACAACCTGGAGCCCCGACCGTGGCGCCAGCGCCCCGGCGGCATGGCGAAGCGAAACCCGACCATTCGGCCGTCGTCGCGCGCGATGGCGACGTGCGAGCAGACGACCCCGCCGAGGGTCGAGCGCTCCAACGCGTCAACGACCTCCTCTGGCGGGTAGTAGCCGGGCCCAATAAGGGTGTCAGCCAGCCGGGAGACCGCCTCCGCGTCCGATGGTGCCATGTCAACGACGGTGATCTGCATGCGTGTTCACCCGAGTTGGTTCCGCATTCGCTTGAGCGCCTCGACCTCGCGCAGGGCGCCTGCTCGCTCAAACGCTGCCACCCCCTTTGCGTAGTGACGGCGTACGGCGATCCGGTGGCCCTCATGGTTTGGGTCCTGGCGGGCCGACTCCATGGCTACCGCGAACCTCGTTCGATGCGCCATCCCGAGCAGCATGTCGTCGCCCAGCGCCTCGGAGGCCGCGATGGCCTGCGCCGCGGAGCGCTCCGCGTTGGACCCGCGCCCCAACTCCAGCTCCGCCTCTGCCACGAGGCGCGATGACGTGGCGAGCCCCTCATCGCTCGAGAGATGACGGAAGATGCCGCGTGCCGACCGCAGCCGCGACAACGCCTGGTGGATCTCGCCTCGCTCCAGATCCGCTCTACCCATCTCGGTCAACACGCGCGCTTGCCGGCGCAGCAGGTCCCACCGCTCCGACAGCGCCAGGGCCTCTCCCCACGCCGTCACGGCGTGCTGCCGCTCGCCGAGCTGGTCGTGGAGGTGGGCTTTGTCTGACAGCGCATCGACGACGGTGGCAGGAGCGTTGGCAGCCAGGGCCAAGGCCTGCCCCTTGTCGTAGTGGCGCATGGCGTTGTCGCATTCACCCAGGTGAGCCTCGGCATTGGCGAGCTCGATAAACGCGGTCGCCAACACGACGGTGCCGCCGGCGGCCGACACCGTCTGGGGTCCCATCGCTGAACGCAGGGTCTGGTGAGCTCCTGAGATGTCGCCGGACGATCCCTGGAGCAGCGCCCGCTCGATGGCCAGCTCCAGCCGCAGCTCGAGCGCGTCTTGGCCCGACTGAGGCAGCATCGCGTCGCTCGCCTGGAGCGCGCTGTCGGCGCGCTCGGCGTGCCCCAGCTCCTGCAGCGCGCGCCCCATCCACAGCGCGATGGTCGCCGACTTAAGGGCGGAGGCAGGGTCCTTGAGGCGCGCTTTGTCCCCCAGGATCGTCGCCGCCACCGATACGGCCGCCTCGTGTCTGTGGGTCTTGACCAGCAACGCGAGCAGGTCGCCGCCTACCTCGAGCCTGATCTCCGCCTTGTCACGGGCGGTCAGCTCGTCGGTGGTGGGGCATCTGTCCAGCAGCCTCAGGCAGCGCTCGAGGAGCTCGACGGCAAACTCCACCGCCTGGGAGCGGCGGGCCATTCGAGCAGCTCGCAGGGTGAAGGGCAGCGCCTCGAACCATCGACTCGCGAGCCGATAGTGAGCGCCGATCCGCGCGTCGTGTATCATCGACGCGCTCGCCGACCGGCGGTCCAGCCAGTCGCCGATGTCGCCATGCAGCCGCGCCCGACGAGCTGGATCGAGCCATCGGTATAGGGCTTGGCGCATGGATCGGCGGACCATGCTGTAGTCGTGCTCGCCAGCCACGACGTATTCGCCGCGTTCCTCGATGAAGCCGCGCCTCTGGAGCTCGAACACGGCGTTGTCCGACAGCCTCTCGCCGGACAGCTCGGTCAACATCGTCGGCCAAAATCGGCCGGCTACCGCGGCCACGTCGAGACCTCGGCGGAGGCCACGCGGCAGGTGCTCGAGGCGGTCGGCGAACATCTCCTCGAAGCTGTCGGGGAGCGAGAACCGTCTTTGGTCGGGGTTACTCAACGTCCATTCGCCAAAGTCGATCTGGATCGTGCCCCTGTCCACCAGGCAGCGGATGCACTCGTCGACGAACCACGGCCGACCCGCCGCGACGCGGGCGATCTCGTCGACCAGCCCACTCGGTCGATCGACCATGTCCCGAAGAGTGTTCGTGATCCTGGCGTTCATCGTGTCGTCGTCCAGGCCCTCCAGATGCAGCAACGTCACCGCGTGAGGGGTCCGGAAAAACGACACGTCCACCGCCTGGCGGGGTCGGTTCTCGGTGACCAGCAACAGCAGGACAGGCGCCTCGCCCACCCGCCCTACGAGGTGACTGACCAACGCCTTGGTGGCGGCGGTAGCCAGCTCGAAGTCATGGATGACGAAGATGATCGGCGTACGCTGCGCGAGTCGGTGGTAGAGCTGAGCGACCGAATCGAACAGCATCGAGCGGCGCGCCTGGTCGCCGTGCACCGCGGTCAGCCAGTGGGGGGCGGTCTCGGAGATGCCCAGGAGCTCCTCGAGCAGTGCCCGCATCTTCCTCTCGTCGGAGGTCAGGGTGAAGGCCTCGTCGGCCGCATGCTCTCGTATAAACTCCAGGAGTTTTGCGCGGGCTACCGGCTCGGGGTCGTCGATGCGGATGTCGGCGTGATGTCGGATGGCCTCTATGAACGGCTGAAAGGGCGAGCCTTCGCTGGGTTGAGCGCACCGGCCGATGTGAAAGCTGTGGGGCTCTGGCAGGTCCTCGACGTCGCGAATGAACTCGCTGACCAGCCGGCCTTTCCCCATGCCCTGTTGCCCGGCCAGCATGACGACGCGGGGTTCGTGCATGGCGACGATCTCGACCAGCGCCGAGTGCAGCTCCTCGCGCTCCAGGTCACGCCCTACCATGGTGCTGCGCACGCCCATCAACTGGTCGGCGTGCATGTACCCCGCGAGCTTGCTCTTGCCCCGCACCTCGTACACCGTCGCGGTGCCAGCGTCGCCAAGGTCGCCAAGGTCGCCAGCGACGTCGCATACAAACAGCTCGCTCACGCGTCGTTGCACCGCGCCGCTCACCCAGATCTCGCCGGTCGGCGCGCGACTGGCGATGAGCCGGGCTCGGCCGGCTGCTGGCCCATGAACGGCTGGCCCGAGGGCGCCGAAGTCAGCGATGGCCAACGTGCCTGCGTCCAGCGCGATGCGGAACCCAAACGCGCTGACGAACTCCGGCGTCAGGGATGGGTCGTTGCGCAGCGCGTTGAGAGAGGTGCGAATGGCCAGCGCCGCGTTCATGGCACGCTCTGCATAGCCCGCGCTGCCGGCCGAGTCGTCGGCGGCTGCGTCGTGACCCCAGACCACCAGCGGGCTATCCGCCAACGCCCCCAGCGTCCGCCCGGCATGGGTGGTGATGCACTGATGCAGGCGGTTGGCTACAACGCCCAGGCAGTCGAGGTACTCTTCTTGAGCCATGGGCTCTGTCGCTGGGGTGACGAACGTAGCCACGCACAAGCAGACCATGTCGCCGACGTAGCGCGACTCTCGATGGGTGGCGAAGTAGCGCTCGGAAAACATGGGCGCTGCGCCATCGGGAAGGGTGAGGTCTTCGTCCGTATCTGCGGATGTGCTCGCTCCCTGGTCCGATGAGCTCGGGTCACCCGGGCGCGCTGGCCCCGCGGCGAAGCGTTGATATTCTAGGATGTTGGCGTCGGTCAGGCCGCCCCAGCGGCGCACCGCGCCGAGCAGGTCGCGCGCAAACTCGGCGACGTTGGCGTACCGATCCTCCGGTTCTTTTGCCAGCGAGCGCGCGACGACGTCGTCGATCTCCGGCGACAGCTCCATGTCTGGTCGCAACGCCCCGGGAAGGATCGGCTCGTCGAGCAGGTGGGCGAGGATCTGGCGTCGAGTGGTGGCGCGCTCCAGGGGCAGTCTGCCGGTCAGAAGCTGACACGCCATGACCCCCAGCGAGTAGACATCGGACCGGCCGTCGACGTCGAAGCCTCGCGCCTGCTCGGGTGACATGTAGATCGGGGTCCCCACGCACACGCCTGCGCGCGAGATGTGGCCTTCGGGTCGGGCCGCGTCCTCAGCGGCCAACGGTTCGACCCCCTCGAACACCTTCGCCAGCCCGAAGTCCAAGACCTTCACGAACATCGGATCGCCACCGACCTGGGCGATCAGGACGTTGGCGGGTTTGAGGTCGCGGTGGACGATCCCCGCTCGATGCGCCTCGGCGACGGCCGAGAAGACCTGCGCCATGATGTGGCAGAAGGAGCGGGCCTCCAGCTGGCCGAGGTCTTCGAGGACGTCGCCGAGGTCCTTGCCCGCGACGTACTCCATCACCATGTACTTGATGTCGTTGTCGAGGTGCCCGAAGGAGTGGATCACCACCACGTTGGGGTGGTTTAGGCGGCTCAGGAGGCGGGCCTCCCGGCGAAACCGCTCCTCGGTCTCGAATATCGCGGTCTCGCGCGGCCGCAGGAACTTGATGGCGACCTTTCGGTCCAACACCGTGTCCGTGGCCAGAAAGATGTCTCCCATACCACCCCGCCCCAGCCGGTCGAGGACCTGGTATTGGTCACCGATCTGCGCTCCGGCCGACAGCACGTCGCTCATCGCCCGGGGATCCGCGGGTGAGGTGTGGTCGCCGCTTTGTCGGGCGCCGGGGTGGGTAGGGAAGGGGGCCGACACAGCCTTCGCATCGTAACACCGAAGAGGCCTCGCCGCAGCCTGTCGCGGCGTGACGTCAATCCTCGTGGCCGCCGTCGCTGGGTCGGTCGGATGTTCGATAGTCCGCTAGCCGGATGACCTTGCCGCCGAAGCGGTGGCCGATCCGCACCCGGTCCCAGGAGATGACGGCGTCGGCTCCAGAGTTGGCGAGCTGTTTGACCAGTCGCCCTCGCGCGAAGGCCGGCGTGCCGTCTGGGGGCGACCGGATGGCAGCCTCCACGTCGGCCGCGCTGACCAGCGTCGGAGCTGCACCGATGGATTCCATGCGAGCCAGATAGCCGTCACCGAGCTCGTGGTACTTCAGGTCGATCTTCTTCAGCACCGCCTCGCTCGCATCCGCGCCGGCGGTCTCCAAGAGGTAGCGCTTGGTCACCCAGTCGAGGCGGCCTACCAGGCTGTTGGGGTCGTCTTCCAGGGCGTCGAGGGCCTCGCCCCATAGCCGCACGATCTCTGTCGCGTTCATCGGCGTGACCCCCCCCCTGTCGAGGACGGCCTTGGCCCGCTCGCAGTACCATCTTTGCACCTGAAGCGCCGTCGCCGGCTTGCTCTTGGAGAACTCCACGGTGGCCTGCAAGGTCGGGTCTCGGACGATGGTCTGCAGGGCCTCGATCGGGCGCGCCAGCGTCGGCGCGTCGTGCAGCAGGCCCGCGTCCGCCAGGTCGACCAGCAGCGAGGTCGTGCCGATCTTCAGATACTCGGCCAGCTGCGCTACGTTGGAGTCACTGAGCCCGAGCTGCATCCGCTGCCGGGGCCGGAACAACGCGATGAGCTTTGAAAATTGGAGGAGCGTGGGCTCGCTGAGGTGCTTGAGGAGGTTGCCCGTATCGTAGATGGCTCGATCCACCGACAGGGGCGTCGCGCGCATCACGCGAACGATCGACGGGGCCTTCTCGCTGAGCGCGAAGCTGCCGTCGGCGAGCACCGTCCCAGCCCCAGTCACCACCGAGCGCGTGACCAGAAAGGACAGCAGCGCTTTGCGGTGCCGCCGAAAAGCGGTCGCCATCAGCCACCACGAAAACAGTGACATGACCGGTCCCCACACACACAGCTCGAATAGATACGCCGCTCGGCCGAGCTTCTTTTCCAGGACCCGCGGCAGGCCCCCTGGTTGTTCCGGGGCGGGTGGGTCCTCCCCGTCGAGGCCCAGCGAGGCGAGCCAGCGGGACACTGGCGGGATGAAGACGCCCACGATGGAGAGCGTCAACAGGAGCCCCAGGGCGACGCCCATGAGCGTGAGCAGCAACAACCAGGTCACCGCCACCGTCGCCACGACCAACGGCAGCAGCACCAGCAGCCCAGTGCGATACAGCCACAGCCCGCTCTTGTGGGCCAAAGGGAGCTCGTAATTTTCCTGGGCGCCGTAGACGTTGCCTTGCGCATCGCGGCAGTTCTTGAGCAACCCCACTTCCCCGGCGAAGCCCCGCTCGGCCAACAGGCACGACGCGTCTCGGGCGGCGGTAAGCAGCATCGCGTCCTGCGCCCGCTGGTAGAGCATCAGCTGCCCGGGCCCGCGGCACTCTGGGGTCCCGCCTTCTACGAGGCCGCCATCGAGCGCCCACGGCAGCGCCTCGTAGGACACAGAGCCGCCGTTCTCCGTGAACAGCTGCCGGCGTTGCATCCGGCGCTCCCCAGCGCGGGTACGCACCCGCATCTTCAGCGCGTGGCTCATCGCGTCATAGATGACGTCGTTACCTGGCCGCGCGCCGCCCGGTGTCTCAGGGGTGAACCGGATCGCGTACTCTGTCTCCAGGCCCGCCAGGCGCTCCAGGAGGTGGGCTATTCCCCGCCCTCTGGCACCAGGCTGTCGCGAAGGTATCCGGCCGGATCGACGCGCGCGTCGTCGGTGATCTCTTCCACGAGTGTCTCGAGGGAGGGGCGCTCAGCGCGGTTGTCGGGCGAGATATCGATGACACGCGCGGCGGTGCTGTGTTCGGTGACCATGAGCAAGACGTCCTTGGTTCCTTGTCGGCGTAGCTAATCTAGCAACGGGTCGGCGCTGCGGCAACATCACCCTGCCCGAAGGTTCATTTTAAACGATCCTCTGACCGGTTGCTTCATCGGTGGGACAATCGTAGCGTTGCCCTGTAACCATTCAACGGGAAGAGAACATGGCTATTCGCATCCTGCTCCTGCTGTTCTGTGCGACATCGATCGGGTGCCCCGACGAGACCGGCGTGACACCACCGGTTGGCGACGTCGGCGCGGACGCGCAGGCGGACACCGCAGGCGATGCCGATCCCACGCCGGACGCTGTGGACGATGGGGGCATCCCCGACACCGGGAGCGACGGCGCCGCCGACGTGGTCGCGCCGCCAGACACCAACGACACCAGCGCGACCCCTGACGCCGCGGAAGACGCCGCAGACGGAGGGTCCGACGCGGGCGGCGCCGATGCCGGCCCCGACGGCGCCGCCGACGCGGCTG
>JAAZYN010000890.1 GCA_014239625.1 Myxococcales bacterium
GTGGCCTTCACCTGCACGCGGATGTCGCGGGGGCCGACATCGCCGCCATGTGGAACAACCATATCCGCAAGGGGCTCAACGGCCTGCCCGGGTTCGAAGCCAACTTCACCAAAGCCAACGCCGCGGCGAAGGCCATGGTGGGCATCGACCTCAACGACCTCAACACGCTGACCAAGGCCGGGCTGGATCCGGCCGGCGAGCTGGGCTTTGTGATGTGGCCCCTGGAAAAGGCCACGTTATGCGTCTACACCACGCTCACCGACGGCGCGCGCTACAAAAAGCTCGCCGAGGAGGTCATGGGCAAAAGCGGGCTGAAGGTCGCCTTCGAGCAGGTGGGCGACACGTTCGTGGCCAAGATCGAGAGGATGGCGCTCGTCATCGCTCCGAAAGCCATGTACGCGGTCTTCGCGGAGCGCCCCCCCAAAGGCGAGCGCGCCGACGTGCTGGCTCTGGCCAAGACCGTCGCCGGCACGAAGGTCGCCGACAGCATCTTGTCGCACCCGGACTTCGTGGCGCGGACTGCCAAGAGCAAGAGCGACGGCAACTTTCGCGGATGGGTCGACGTCGGACGGCTGGTCACGTCCGCGGTCGCCATGAGTCGCGCCCGTGCAGCATCGCTGGGGCCCAACAGCTACTTGGCCGACCGGCTCAAGACGGCCAAAACAGGCGGCGATCCACAGGCCATCAAGGGCGCCGAGGAGGCGTTAGCGCGCGACAAGGTCTGGGCCGAACGTCGTAGAGCTGAGCTCCTGGCCGAGCTGAAGATGGTGGAGGCTATCTACGGCTCCATGAAGGCGGCCGCGTGGAACTACACCGTGGACGACACGGGCGTCCACGGTGTCTTCAACTCGGCCCTCACGGGCGGCTCGACGCTGACCAAGCTCCTCAAGCCCTTCAAGGGGATGGCGGCGACGTCCAAAGCCAACGTGAAGAGCCCGATGTTTCTTATCCACACCGCCACCGACAAAAAAGCGCTGATGGAGCTGATGGAGCTGTTGGCGGCCACAGAGGGCGACACGCTGGAGAAGTCCAAGGCGGAGATGAAGCGAGAGCTCGGCCTGGACGTCGACGAGGTGCTGGCCGCGTTGGGAAGCGAGGGTGGGCTCGTCGTCAACTTCGACACGTCCAAAGTCCTCGACACACCGCACGCAGAGCGGCCCAAACTCTTTGGCGGCGGGTTCGTCTTCAAGCTGGCTGACGAGACCAAAATAAAGGCCGTGCTCTCCAAGCTCTTCGGCATGAAGGAGGCCCAGGCCTTCGTCAAGGGCGACCCGGCCTCCGGCGTCTGGACCATCGACGTCCCCATGTTCAAGCCGGTCTACGCCAACGTCAGCGGAGGTTGGCTGAGCGTGTCCACGGACAAGGGGTTTCACGCCCGGCTGAGCGGTGACGGGGCCGACAGCTTCGTGGGCAAGGCCACGAACAAAGAACTCAACACCATCCTGGGCGCTAAAGACGTCGCGATGCTCTTCTCGATGGACCAGGCCATGGTGTTCTTCGCGTTTCTCGGCTTCGAGGGTCGGCGGTACGAGCCCCCGATGCCGAGCAAACCGACGGAAGCGCAGAAGAAGCAGATCGCTGAATACCAGGTGCTCAAGGCGAAATACGACACCGTGCGAGAGGCGCACGAGCGCAAACGCGAAAAGGTGATGCTAGCCGCCTTCCAGAGCCTGGGCTCGTCGGCCTTCACCTTGGAGGTGGCGGGACCCGAGCTGACTATCAGGGGAGGCCAGTACATCAACGCCCCCCTCGCCGAGCTGATCACGACGTTCGTGAGCGCCTCGTTGCTGAGGCAGCGCCAGGTCGGAGACTCCGATCTGGAGGCCCTCGAGCAAAAGGTGTGGAAAGCCAGGGGAGCGCTACGTCAGCCCGCTGCAACGTTGAAACCTGCCGCCGCACCGCAAGACAACGCGACCGTCAAGCCAAGCCGAAAGCAGGGCGACAAGCAAGGCAAGTAGCCCCAGCTTGGGTTCACGACGTCGCGATGCCTATGGCCGCTCGCCGCCGCCCACCAGCGCACGTGGCCCCAATGGACCGAGTCTACGCGACCCGTCGCGGCGCCCCCTAGCCCGGATCATTCATGGCCCTTCGGCTGCAACCGGCGGATCCGCAGCGCTGCCGGG
>JAAZYN010000891.1 GCA_014239625.1 Myxococcales bacterium
GCGGCGGCGGGAGCGCGTTCGATCCATGCGTCGACGCGTAAGTCGTCGTCGCTGCGTTGGTCGCGCGCGTCGATGCGGATGAGTTGTCCGAGCGCGTAGAGGAAGAGCTCCTCGAGAGCAGCGCGGGCGAAGATGCCGTTCTCGATGGTGCCGAAGTGGGTGTTCATGAGGCCGACTCCGAGGAGGCGGCGCTCAGAGTCTGGGAGCCGGGCCGCGCACAGGGCGTCGAACAACCGCCGAAGCTCGGCGAGTTCGCTCGTCCACGGGCGCGGCGGCTCGCGTACGGCGATGGCGTCGCTGTTGTTGCGCGTGCACAGAAAGTGATGGGGTTGAAACTCCTCACTCTCCCAGCCGCGCAAGAACCGTGCGAACGAGCCGTCCTGGCGCACCGGATGCAGACCGTGGCGGCGCAGCAGCGCCGCCAGCTCTCCAGCGCTGCGCCACGCGATATGCGGAGCGACCAGATCATCCGCCGCGCGCTGGCGCGCAGCGCGAGTGAACGCCGGGGCGATCTCCGAGAATTCGTCTTCGGTGTTGCAGCGGGCCAGGGTACGAGCGGTCTCGACCGTGAGCTCACGGAGGCTGCCGGCGTCGTAGTGATAAACGTGGAACAGGGCGTCGTCGTTGCCGAGACGAGCGATGCCGTCAAGAAAATCGTCGGTGTCCGCGACATGGTGCAGCACGCCGTGCAGCCAGACGATGTCGCCGGCCTCAACCTGGCAATCGCCATCGAGGACGTTGCCGTGGACGACCTCGAGATTCTGGATGTGGTTCTCGCGGATGTACGAAGAGAGGCGCTCGCAGTTGCTCTTCGCCGCGTCGATGGCGATCACCTCGTGAGCGCCCGCCTGGAGAAACGCCAGCGCCCAGTTGCCGCGGCCGAAGCCGTAGTCAATGACGGTGCGCCCCTCGAGGCTGTCACCGAACAGATCGCGCAGCCAGCGCGCGCAACGACCGATCCAGCGATCGTGAAGCCGCTCATGCCTGAACATGGAGCGTGCGTATTCATCGAGGACGGGAGCCTGTGAGCTCATCCTGTCCATACCTCCCTCTCGTCATCCCTCGCGGGCTCGGTCCCGCAACCTCCCTATCGGCGTGAGGCCCCGAGGGGATTGATGCGAATCCAGTCAGGTTTTGGCTGGCAGCCGTTCGATAGCGGGTTCGGAGGGAGGTGCGGGGATGGCTGAAGCGCTCTATCAGATTGCGCGCATGGTCGATGCGGCTCTGAGCCCGACATCCGTCAGGGCTGGGATGGGTTCGATCGCCACGGCGCGTCCCTACCGGGTCCTGGCGTGGCCCGACTATCGTTCAAGGACCGAGTTGATGGGGCTGTTTCGCGGTTACGGACGCTGGCTCGCGGGGCAATCCGATGTCAGCCTCTGCCTGCTGTGCAATGAGGGGGACGATCCTCGACTGCCTGACGTCATTGACGCCGTTCGCCGGGCTCGCGAGGACGTGCTGGGGCCTGGAGCCGCCGACGGCATCCGGTTCATTGACGATGGGATGATGCCCGATTCATGGCCCGATCTCGGGGCCGCGTCCCACGCGGTACTGACGCTTCCATCGTCGGCGTCGGGTCGGCGGCGGGCATTCGCCCAGCTCGTGAGCCTCCCCGCGGTCGCCCGTGCCGCGGACCTGTCCTTGATCCTGAGTCGTCACCGCGCCCGTCAGCGTTCGGACAGATGGCACCTCCCGATCGCGCCCACCCGGTACGGTCTGCCTCCCGTTGAGGGGGACCCCTGTACGCCTCACGACCTCGATGCCATCTGGACGGGGCTCGGATATCGCTCCGAGGACCTGGTCCATGCCACGGTCGTCGAGATGGGCTGCGGGCCGCAACTCCGCACGGCGTGGTTCCAGGATGCGCGCATTGAAGTCATCGATCCGCAAGCCGACGAGTTCGAGCAGTTCTGGTGGAACGACATCCACCGGGCCAGGCGCGTCCATCCGTCGCCGCTGGCGGAGCGTCTCCCGGCTCTCGAGGGCCGGGCTCGTCTCGTCGTGGTCGGCGATGGGATTCTCGCCGAACACGACCACGAGGCCGTCATCGCCGCGGCCACCAGCTACCTGGGCGGTGAGGGAGAGCTGATTCTCAGACTGCCGAAGACGCCAC
>JAAZYN010000892.1 GCA_014239625.1 Myxococcales bacterium
CGGAACGCAGCTCAGCGCCCCCTCCCGCGGCCTCGCGGGGGCACTGAGCGCGGTGACCTCGAGGTGGGCGCGGTGGGCACCGTGTCAGCGCTGGCGAACCGCGATGACGGTGCCCTTCGGCGCCCCCCCCAGGCGCAGGCTCAGGGACACCCTGGAGGGTTCTCTCCAGGTCGAACGAAGACGTAGCTGGTTGCATAGGCGCCCCACGCGTGGGTGGTGATGCCGTTGGCCGTGGAGCCCACGTAGCGCTCACATCCTGGCGCACGCCGGACCCGGACCGTGCCACCGGGCGCCTTGACGTAGCCTGCGTGAAAGGCAGCTCGACATGGCGGCGAGTCCGCGGTGTAGGGGTGCGATCCCCAGACTGAGCCTGCTGTGCTGGAGCACTGGCAGACGTAGTCGCCGCGGCCGATGTCGAACCGCTCGGTACAGCCTGAGCGGAGGCGGGCCTGGACGGCGCCCAAACTCGGCGATGCGCATCGGGCCTGGGCGCCGCCTTGGAAGACAAACGACTTCGAGCGCGAGCCGTAGCTCTTGGGGACGACCCCGTGCTGCGCACCTGCCAGGTAAGCACGGCAACCGGGCGCGGCGTGAAGCGTGATCGGCTTGCTCGTGTCCAGCCCGGCGTAAACGGCGGCCCGGCAGATGTCGCTGTGGTCGCTGAAGGGACCGCTCCCGTAGACGTTCCCACCGAGCATCGCGCGCGCGTTGGGACACATGCACGTGATCGTCTGGGCTTCGGTCCCCTGAAAATAGCGCGGGCACACCGACGTGTCGGCGGCCAGGCTGACCAGCGGCCGCTCCACCGGCAGGCTCTCGACGTCGACGCGCCCCTGACATCCGGCCCACAGGGCGGCTACGGCGAGCAAGCGCAGGCTATTTCCCACTGCCATACCCTCCCCCACTGTAGCTTCGGCTGCTGGATCCCGACCGGATCGAATACCGCTTCACCTGCGAGCTGAAGGCGAACCGCTTCGCCTCGTATCCAGCCACCACCGCGATCACCGGAGGGGCTGCCACGCTGGCCCGGGTCGGTGCCACCCCCTCGAGCCGCGGGGACGCCCCCCGCGCCACCCCCCACACGCACAGGGCAGCCAGGAAGATGCTGGCTTTGGGCAGGGCGGGGGTCTGCTGACGGGCGGCGCGCGGATTGAAGAAGAACGCGCCGATGATCAGCAGCGCGAGCGCGACCCAGAGCGTGGTGCTCATGGTGTCGTAATGGACGTCCGCCCCGCGACGCACCTCGACCTTCAGCGGGGTCCGGAGGGCAAAACGGAGGCCGTCCGACACCTTGCCGCTGACGGCTTTGACGTGCAGGCGATGCCTCCCTTGGACGCCGGGCGGGACCTGATAGGCCACGGCCGTCGACGGCCGCCGCTCCAGCGGCATGAACCCGCCCTGATAGAAGTTCATGTGGGTCGTGGTCCAACGCAGCAGGGGCTCCCCCCCCGTTTCGGGCTGCAGCTCGACGGTGTAGTGCACCCAGCCACCCGAGAGCCTCCGGGCATCCGAATGCAGAACGAACCGCACGGCCTCTTGCGACGGTGACAGATCGAAGGGAGCCGACACGGCGCCCGCCGACGCGTACATCTCCATGGGCACGGGCGTGGGGGCCAGCAGCCGCTCGGCGGGGCGTTCGTTGAACCACGGGATGAAGAACGCGGTGAGGACCGTGGCGGCCAGGAGGATCATCGCGTGGGGCCCCCAGTAGGAGGCCAGCGGCGCGTGCGGGGATCCGGCAGGCGACGACGAATCGTCGATGGCCGAGGGCGCCCGGATGTGCCGGCACAGGTACCACTCCACCTCGGAGGCCGACGCCTCGACGCTTATGCTGTGCCCAGCGACTACACGGCTGTCCCAACACGCCACGGTGTCGCCGACCGTCGCCGACCAGGGCAGCTCACCCTCCACGCAGTCCACGGTGACGACGTTGAACTCGTCGCGAGGATACTTCTTCGCCCGGTGGATGACGTGGCCGGGCGGCGCGTCGCGCTGGAACGCCCCCACGTCGAAGACCCGCTCGCACAGCGACCATTGACCGTCCGAGTCCACGAGCCAGCGATAGCCAGCCTCTCGAGCGTATAGAGCATACTCTTCGTAGTGCCAATCCTCA
>JAAZYN010000893.1 GCA_014239625.1 Myxococcales bacterium
ACCGCAGGCACGTAATAGAAGCTGTCTGCCCAACAGTAGTCGCACTCACGCGGGTCCGCACTGCACGCGTAGGGCGTCGCACAGCACGCGATGTTCGAACGCCGTCGCTCCGTCAACGCAGTGGCCGTTACTTGCGCGGCTGTGGGGGGGGGCAGCGGCTCAGCACCTGTCTCGAAGGTGATGACCGCGTCATCGGGGTCTCCCATGGTGAACCGCTCCACCGACTCATTGTCGAAGGTTACGGTCAGGGTGTACGTGGTATTGGCGGTCAATGGGGCGTCCGCCAGCCAGTAGAGCGAGCCTATCGTCGCATTGAACCCAACGGCGCCCGCGACGGTCTGGTCGCCGGTGGTGACGCTCGCGGAGACCGCCGCTAGCGCGTCTGACACACCACAATCGTCGTAGAGCACGGCGCTCTCTATTCTAATCGGCGAGTCGAGGGGCACGCCGGTCATGGGACCCGCGGCGCTGCCGTTGGTGTCCCAGCCACAAGCCGGCATGAAGGCGACCGCGGGGCTGGCCGACAGCGCCGACAGGCCAACAATCGTGAGCGCCGAAAGGCAACGCAGGCGGTCTCTGTGACGTGTCGAAGAGAGATTGAAGCGCATCGTGGACTCCGTGGATGGTGGTGAGCTTTCCTGGTCGTAAAGTCTGCAACTGCCGTGCCAGCTGCCACCCCCGAGCTCAAGCGCTCCCGACCCGTTGAAGCGGCTCGGGCGCATGCGGCGCCGCCAAGCCACGTCAGGCGCCGACAGCGACGGACCAGGCGCAGGCGGCGGCCGCTGAGGGGAGGCTTATGGACCATCTTTCGTCGATGGGCCCGCCGTCGCTATGCGTCCTCGTCTCCGTCCTTCTTGACCATCTTGTCGATGTTCACCCAGCCCGCTAGCCAGCGGGCCGCGCCCCCCTGCGACGCCTCGCCGGTGATGAAGTTGGTGGTGGGGTCGTAGATGCGGGTCAGCCCCATCGCCCCCTGACCGTCCACGGCTCCGGCGACCCGCGACTGGCCGCCGTCGAAGGTCTCCCAGATCTGTCGCCCAGTCGGCTTGCCATCGGCGCTGAGCTCGGGCTTGGCGGACTTGAAGAAGCCGACGTGGCTGAACTCGAGCTTGCCGCCCTTCTTCATGCGTTCGGCGGTCTTCTTCTGGGCTGCTTCGATGCGTGGCTCCAAGATCGCCTTGACCTCGTCGAACCTCGCGACGGCCTTGTCGATGGCGGCCTGCGCCCACTTGCTCGCCAGCTCCTTTCTCTTGGCGCTCATCACCGTGTCTTTCATGGCTTTGATGGTCGCCAGCTGCTTTTTGGCGTTCCTGATTCTTCGGTTCATGTCCTTGCGCGAGAACGCCAAATCTCCACTGGCTTTGTCGTGCCGCTTGCCGGCCTTCTCGAGCATCAGCATGTCGCCCGGCTCGGGCGTAGTGCCCATGCCCGGGCTGGCCTCGACCCACGCTTCGAGGGCGCCGGCCTGCTCTCGCGTCTTCGTGCCGAACGCGTAGAGCGCCGTCTTGCTGCCCTCGGCCTTTCTGACCGCCACGCCGGCCGCCTTGAAGGCCATCGTCGCCACCACGCGCTGGGTGTCGATGCAGCTCGTGTAGCCGCCCTTCTTCAACTTCTTCCACTGCGACGCGGAGCAGACCTGGTCGAACTCCTTCATGCCCACGCCCTTGCCGTCCATCTTCTCCATCTGCTGGAGCATGGCCTGCCGGATGGGGCTGAGCTCTTCGGGGTCGGCCCCCTGTCTCTTCGCAGCCGAGGCGTCCTGGGCAGGCAGCGGCGCGGCGGCGATGTTGGGCTGCTTGTTCGGATCGACCGCGTCTTGCTGGGCAGCCAGCCCGTTCAGTTTTCGGAGGTCAGTCTTGTTGCCTCCATCGACCTCCTCGTCAGGGATCGGGTCGGTGGCTGCCTCTTGCTGTGCTTTGCGCGCCTTGTCGTCGTAGCCCATGGTGCCTCTATGCTCGATGCTTCAAAACTGTACGTTTCGGCCGAAAAAGCATGCTCGCCCGTCTCTAATCCCAGTGTTCGCTCGCCTGCGGCCCGCTCTTGGCGGCCCTCGACGGCGCTGGCGGCGTCCCTTCGGGCTCGAATTGACGCTGCCAGTCCTCCGCCCTCGGT
>JAAZYN010000894.1 GCA_014239625.1 Myxococcales bacterium
GTCAACTTCGTATCAGACGGGACCTATGCGCTGCGCCAGACGTCTGCGGACTGGCTGACGGCTCACACTCCGCTGGGTCGCAAGCGGAGCAAGGCGAAGGTCAAGACCTGGCTGAACAGCACGAACAAGCCAGATCTGAACAGCGTGCTGATGGGCAACCACGACAGGGAGGTTCGCCTGGTCGGCTGGGGCAACGTGGTGGGCGCTGGGCCGGTCGTCGTGTTGCAGTCGCGGGGTGGCCCTGAGATCGTGGTGGCGGCCAACAAGATCGCCACAGTCCTGGCTCGAGCCCTTCACGCTGGCGGCAAGGTTCACCTGACCTCGGACGGCAGCGCGCTGGGCCCAGTGCTGGTCCACACGCAGAGCCACAGGTTCGAGGGCGTCGTGATGCCTGTACGGGTTGACACATGAGCGCCCCTTTGGTCCAAGATGACGGCGCCCTTCTCGCCCTCGGGGTGACAGCGGTTGTGGCGGGCTTGGCGCGCCTCTCAGCTGCTCGGGCTGGCGCGGCCAACGAGGAGCCTGTGCTCACCGAGGCGCAGGTCAACGAGGGGCTCGTCGAGCTCGTGGTCGCGCTGGGTCCGGCCTACTGTGCGTCCATCGCCGCGCCGTGGGCTGACGCCCAGGTCACTGAGCAGATGACGATCGCCAGCATCCAAGACCTGCACCCCACCGACGGCGAAGCCTGGGACGACATCATCGAGACCATCGGTGAGGCGCGGGCTCAGCGGCGGCTCGGCGAGGCCTTGCAGGTCTACGACAGGGCGGGCGTGCCCGCCGCTCAGCGCCACGTCTGGAGGCAGGACTCATGAGACACGACGACGGCTCGACGCTCGCCATCGGCGCCCTGGCTGTGGCCACGGGCCTCGCCCTGGTCGAGGCTCGTCGCCACCCGCCCAGCGGGTCGCGAGCTGCCCAGATGACCGAAGCCAAGAGGCAGGCCATCATGGACAAGGTGCTCAAGGGTGCCGCGTGGGTCGCCTACTCGAGTCGGCCGGACTTCTGTGGCCATACCACCCGCTACGCGACTGCGTTCCCGACGGTGGAGCTCGCGTCCATATGGATCCCCCACTACGAAAAGCAGGACTACAAGCGCGTCAGCCACCTCGGCAAGCCCACCCGCAAGCACAGCTACGACGACAGGATCCAGACCTGGCTGACCCCAGACGGCAACCTCGGCCCTAAGATGGCTGTGCGGACAGTGCTGGGCGGTCGCCAGGTGCTGATGGTGCAGGGCTACGGGTCCAACCTCACGATCCCCTTTGAGGCGCTCTCGCGCAACATCCAGCGTCGGCTGCGCACCGTGCTGCTGGCCGAGAAGCACGGGAGAGAGGAGCACGAGATCGGCGTCATGCACGCGCTGGCTCAGGCAGCCTTGGCTGCCGATGGGAACGAGGCGCGCGACCTGTACGCGGAGCTGGCCTGGTACTACCGGGACTACAGCGCCAACTGGGCGCGGGGTCGCTGAGCTCTTCAGGGTGTCATCCGAGGTAGGTTCGATTCATGCGACACGACAACGGACACCTCCTCGCGCTCGGATCTGTGGCGGCCCTTGCTGGCCTCGCGGCCCTCGGGCGCCGGGGGAGCCGCGCCAGCATGGGGGTGGACGACCTGATCGCCCTCGTCTCAGAGCTGCGGATGCGGTGGATCAACGAGGACGACGGTGAGGACTACGACGACCCGGACTTCGTGGAGGGCTTCGATCTTTCGGACCATCCCCACATCCCTGCGGCGACCCGCCGGTGGTGGGAGCAGATCACCGGCACCCGCTACCTGGGACACGGCAACTACCGGGTGGTCTTCGACCTTGGCAACGGGCAGGTCATCAAGCTCGCCCTCGACCATCATGGTGAGGGGGAGAACCAGCGCGAGGTCGATGCTTGGAATGAATACGCGGGCACGTCCATTGCCAGGTTCCTGGTTCCGATGATCGAGGGGGACGAGCAGGCTGTGGTCATGGAGAAAGCTCGGGGGCTCAGCTCGAAGATGCTCAGCCGCGACTCGGCCCTCGAGGCGCGCCTATCGGCGACGTCTGACGAGCTCAATCGGCTGGCCCACGCGGGGGAGCACGAGATCATGGACATCGCCTCCCCGGCCAACTGGGGCATC
>JAAZYN010000895.1 GCA_014239625.1 Myxococcales bacterium
CGCCACGCCGGCTGGGCGGTCTTACTCGCGCATCTGCTGGGCGAGGTAGTTCTGCTCACCGACCTGGTTCATGAGCTCCAGCTGGGCCTCGAGGAAGTCCACGTGCTCCTCTTCTGAGGCCAGGATCGACTCGAGCAGCAGGGCGCTCCCGACGTCGCTTTGGTCTCGGCACAGCTTGATCCCCGCTTGGAGGCGGGGCAGGGCCGCGTATTCCAGCGCCAGATCGAGCTCGAACTGCTCCTTGACGGTCTCGCCGATGGTGATCTTGCTCAGCCGCTGGACGTTGGGGACACCCCCCAGGTACAGAACGCGGCTGATCAACTCCTCGGCGTGTTTCATCTCATCGATGGACTCTTCGCGCAGCTTGGCGTGAAGGGTGCTGAAGCCCCAATCTCCGCACATCTTGGCGTGCAAAAAGTACTGATTGACGGCCGTCAGTTCGCCCGTCAGCACCTCGTTGAGCATCGTGATGATCGCTTTGTCGACCCGCATCTTCTTGGACGCCATGGGCTCCCCACGCTATGGGTGTTGCACGCCATGAATTCGGCATGTTGAAGAGAGCGGCACCATACCAGTTCGTCTCCGCGACGCTAGCCCTATTGTGGGTCTTCGACGCGGCGGCGGCCGGCCCTGACGCCACCTGGCGCCGACGTCAGCGTCCCAAAGAGGCGAAGCTTGGCGACACCGGCTGGAGTGTAGCCGACCTCACCGTCTGGCCGGAAGAGCCTCCGTCGCCGCCGGCGGACGCGCTGGACGTCGGTAGGCTCGACGCCGCGCTGCGCGCCATGTGCCCCCGGCTCGGCGCCGAGCGTGGCTCCGAATACGCGGCGCTCATTATCCGGTATTCGAGGCAGTTCGACGTCGACGCGATGCTGCTCGCGGCGCTCGTGTACCAGCAGGGGCGCTGCCGGCGTCGGGGGACCCACTATGGGGTGGGGCTCACGCGGATCCACGTCGGGATGCACCGGTCGCACTGGAACCAAGCCGACCGGACGTACAGCTACTGGCTCCCCGCGGCCGACGGCACGGCGTGGGAGCGAAAGAGCCTGGCGTTGCCCGACTTTCCGTTCAACAGATGGTCCGCCCGCAAGCCCGACGCGGGCCTGTATTTCAGCGCCGCAGTGATGGCGATCTATGGCGCCCAGTGCCCCCATATCGATGACGCTCACGGGGCGTCGGCGCCCCATCGAAGCCCGGTGTCGCACTTCATCTGGGGCGATCGGGTCCGCAGCAGCCACGAGGAGAGCGAGGTCCTGATCGCCCGGCGTCGGGTGATTCGTCACTACACTGGCGTCGCCTCGCCGCTGCGAGGAGCGTTCAGGGGGCGACCGCTGGTCAGCCCTCTCGAGGGGCCTCCCCGTAAACTCACGGGTGGGTGGGGCGACCCTCGCGGTCCGAGGCGCAGGCACAAGGGCGTGGACTTCAGCTCCACGATGGCCGAGCCGGTGCGCGCCATCGCCGATGGCGTGGTCTGGATCGCCGGCGCCGACATGGCCGACAAGCCCACCATGAGCCTGCGTCCCGACAGGGCGCAGCGGCTCTCGCGAGGGGCGCTGGGGAGAGCCGGTCTGATCGTGCTGCTCGACCACGGCGGCGGCTTGACGTCCGGCTACATGCACCTGCTCAAATACACCGTGCGTACCCATCAGCGGGTGAAGGCCGGACAGGTCATCGGCTACGTCGGGCGTACCGGGGTGAAGTCATCGAGCGCGCACCTCCACTTCGAGATACGGGTCGACAGGCAGCGCGTCGACGCGCTCCCGCTGCTCGGGCCGCTGGTGATCTCGCACCTCGACACCAAGGCGGGTCGCTGGCGACAGGCGCGCTGGGATCGCGAAAACAAGAAGCTGGAGCGCGAGAGGCGGCGCGCCGCCAACGCGCGCTGGCGAGAGCGCCGGGCCAAAAAGGCGGCGGCGCGCAAGAGCCGCGACTGATGGCGGGGGCGCCCCCCGGGCGGCCGCAAGCGTAGACGACGCTTCGGTCCTGCGCTGGAGATGCACGAAGGGATTCACATGTTGGATGTCGAACCGTTGCGCCTCACCGATCGGCATCGGGGCGAGTGTCCTGCGTGCGAGGTTCCGTTGCGTAATCCGGGAGCGTCTTGG
>JAAZYN010000896.1 GCA_014239625.1 Myxococcales bacterium
CCGTAAAGGCTGCCGGTGGCACCGTCACCGCGGCCGACGTGGTCGCCCGGACCGGAGTGACTCCGGGCGACGCCGAGCGGCTGCTGAACCTGCTCGTGCTCCAGTACGACTCGGCGTTGGATGTCGACCACAACGGTGACCTCCTCTATCGCTTCGATCCAGCGCTGTCGGCCCGCCAGGACATCGTCGAGGCCGACAAGAAGCGCCGCAGACGGGCGGCGTTCAACGATCGACTGATGCGGTTTTTCCGAGCATGGACCGTCGTCATGGTGGTGGTTTACGCTGTCATCTTCGCGGTTTTCCTCATCGGGGCGGCGTTGCGCGGATCCGGTAACGTCGACCTGGGCGGGGGAGGGCGCCGCAGCGGCCGCCGCAGCCGCCGCAGGGCTAGCGCGCTGGCGGCCGTCTTTCAGCTCTTGTCGAGCAACATGACGTGGCGGTGGAACCGGGCGCTGCGTCGCAAGCTGCGCGAGGACATCCGTCGCAGGCTGGACGAAGGTGATGACCCGTTTCGCTGGAGCGACGCGATCGACGATGACGACCCCGAGGTCGAGCCCAAGCCCGGAATCATCGACCGCACCTGGTATTGGCTCTTTGGATCGGCCGGCATGGAGACGACCCCGCTGGAGCTCGAGAAGACCCTGCTCACGTACATCAGGGCCAAGAAGGGCTTGATCACCAACGCCGACATCATGGCGCTCACGGGCGCCGCCTACGAGGCGGCCGACCGCATCGGGACAAGGCTCTGCGCCGCCTACGGGGGACAGCTCGAGATCACCGACGAGGGCATCCCCGTCTATCGCTTCCAGGACTTGCTGCTCAGCGCGGCGCCGGAGGTGGCCGAGCAGATACCGCGGCTGAGCTATCTGTGGCAGAGCCGCCGCCACGAACACGAGCTGCGACACCATCCGTCGGTGATCATCCCCGCGCTCAACGCCTTCAATCTCGTGTTCAGCGTCGTGATGTACGTCCACTTCCTGCCGGCCATGGGGTGGACAGCGCTGCCCGCGGTGACGGTGTTCGCTGCTGTCCCGTTTGTTTTCAGCCTCTTGTTCTTCACCCTCGGCGGCATCCGAATGGCCAGGGAGGCGGCTGGGCGTGACCGCTATGAGGCCGACAACATGCGGATCGCCATCTACCGGTTGATCTTCTCACGCCGGCGTGCGGTCGCGGTCCCCGGCGACGAGCGAGCGATCGGCGACGCACAGCTCGGTTGGTGGCGCGACACCGTCGTCGCAGCTCATGCGCCCGAGATCGCGCGAGCGATCCGCGGTGAGGTCTCGCAGCTGCCCGACGGGCGGACTCAGATCAGCGCATCCCGAATCCTCCGGGAGATCGACACCGTCGAGCGGCTGCGTGACGCACAGGGCGCCCACCTCGTGCCCGTCGGACAGACCGTGTTTTCAAGCGCATGGGGCGACGATGGGCCGTCGCTGACCACCTCTGAGCATGCCGCCGAGGTCGCATCGCTGAGAGCGTGATAGAGTCCCCCGCGTGAGTGATGACCGCCTTATCGAGGGCCGCTTCCAGGCCTCTCATCCCATCGGAATGGGGAGCTTCGCCGGTGTATTCTGGGCCCGAGACAATCAGACCGGGGCCCACGTCGCCCTGAAGATCCTCAAACCGCAAGCGTCGAACGTGCGAGAGCTGGTGGATCGGTTCTGCCGGGAGGCCGAGATCGGCAGCCTCATCAGACACCCGAACGCTGTGAAGTTCCTCCACTTTGGATGGTACCAGCCGAAAGCCGGAGGTGAGCGTCCGTACATCGCCCTGGACCTCGCGCGAGGGCTGCCTCTGGACGAGATCCTGCACCATCGTCCGGGGATCACCCCCAACGAGGTCGCCCATGTCCTGTCGTCCGTGTTGGACGCGCTACACGCCGCGCACATGGCTGGCGTGGTGCACCGGGACCTGAAGCCGGCCAACGTCATGATCGACACCGAGGGCCGGGCACGCATCACCGATTTTGGGCTCGCGCTCGGGGTTGAAGAAGCGAGGTCTCGGTCGCGAGGCGCGGGGACACCGGCCTACATGGCGCCCGAGCAGTGGGCCCAGGGCGATGTGTCGGTCAGGTCCGACATCTACTCCCTGGGCCTCGTTCTC
>JAAZYN010000897.1 GCA_014239625.1 Myxococcales bacterium
GGTCCAGCGGCCCGTCCCACGCGATCCGCCAAAGCACCATGGGCGCGAGCCCCTGGGCGCCGAGGCCCAGTCCCAACAGGCCCGTGTCCGTGGGGCTGCGCGGCAGCAGCTGCCACCGCAGGGACCACCCCATGTAGAGGGACTCCAGGCCATCAGCGTTGGGGTCCTGCCATAACAGCAGGGGCGCCCATCCGATGGACACCGCCAACACCATGACCACCGACGCCACCAGGACGTGAGTATACGCGCGCAGGGAGCGGACCCGCTCCGCGGCCTCTCCCCGCCGAACAGCCCAGGCCAACAGGCCCCAGCAGATCGCCACCACTCCCAGGCTCACAAACACGTAGGTGTTCAGCCCCAGGGGCACACCCGCGAGGGTCTTGAGCCCAGCCGCCGTGGACGCGTGCACCAGATAGGACAGCAGGAACCCGCTCAGCAAGGTCTGGGTCCACCGCCGCGCACCCCCCAGGAAGGCCAGGGCGAGACAGATCCCAGGAGCCCACCAGAGGACGACGTTGGCGAGGAAGGTCAGGGGTAGCCAGAGGTAGACCAGGAGAAGGTGGGACCATCCCCCGGTCCCGGCGCTCGCCGCGCCTCCGCCCGCCAGGGCGCTCCCATCGGCGGCGGCGTCCCGACCCAGCCAGGCCAGCAGCGCACAGGCCACCAACAGCGCTGCCCCACCTGCGCATGGGACCGCCGTACGGGGGCGATCAGAAGAGTCGACGGAGACCTCGGACATCAACACCCCCAAAGGGGCAGAACAGGGCACCCTGACCGCCTCGGCCTCTGCAGGGCGCAGCCGGGCTGAAGCCGCGATCGCAGGGCAGAATCTGCGACCGATCCCCTAGATGACGTGATCATTCGAATCCCCCTCTGCTTGATGGCCTGTGCCGGGTTGGACCTGCCCCCGGTATCGGTGCCAGTACTCATGTTAGTCGATGCCCGTCTCGGACGCAGGCACCGTCTGCCGAAGCGAAGCGCAGCCTGACGGTGCCCATGCCGCGCGAGCGGGTCACGCCGCCGTGGGGTGCCCGGCGGCGAGACGACGGATCACGACATCCCTACTGATGGACGAATGCCGCCTTTGCGCGCGGACCTTCGTTGAGGAACGTGTCGATACCGATGCGCATGTCCCTGGTCTCGCAGATCTTGCCCCACGCCTCATTCTCGATGGTGAGCCCCTCGGCGAGGGTGACGTTGGCGGCGGCGAGGATTGCGTCGCACAGGATCGCGTAAATCGCTCTCGAGCGGTGCCCGATATCGACCTCGGGAAGCGCCGTAGGGACATCGGAGAGGGCCTCGGTCGGGATCGGACGCACGTCGGCGGACCCATCGGCGATCGACAGCGCCAGAGCGCACGCCCGATCGACCAGATCGGCACGATCGCACAGCTCGTTGACGAGACCGATCTCGAGTCCCTCGGCGGACTTGATCGGGCGCCCGGTACGCAGGAGTTCAGCAGCCGTCTCGACACCGACCCAGCGCGGCAAGCGCACCACGCCACCGGCCCCCGGGATGATCCCGAGATTGACCTCGGGCTGGCCGCACAGCGGCCTCAGCCCTTCGACGGCGACGCGAGCGTTGCACGCCATGGCGATTTCGAGGCCGCCCCCGAACGCGAGACCGTTCATCGCACAGACGACGGGCTTGCCCAGCGACTCCATGAACGTGGTGAGGTCCTGCGCGTTCTTGGAGTTGCGCATGCCCGTTTCCGGGCTGTCGATCTGCGCCAGGAACTTCACGTCGGCACCCGAGACGAACGCCTTGGTGCCGTGCCCGGTCAGGACGCATGCGCGCACGGACTCGTCATCGCGCACGGCGCAGAACGCCGTGAAGAGCTGCTCGAACGCAGCCTCATTCAAGGAGTTCACGGACTTGGGACGGCGGATCTTCACGATCGCGACGTCGCCTCTGTGCTCGGTATCGACCACCGGCACGTTGATCGGACCGTCGCCCTTCGCCTCGACCGCCAACCAGCGCGGGGTCGCAAAGCCCTCGTTGGCATCGGCGTAGGCCCTGGCAAGCTCCAACGCACGCCGCACTCCCAGCCGGTTGGCGAGCTTCGCCGGCGGATGCAGATCGAGCGCCATCTCGAGGGCCAT
>JAAZYN010000898.1:0-261 GCA_014239625.1 Myxococcales bacterium
TCGTCGACAACCTGAAAAACCATCTTCAGAACATATAGTTGACCTCGCCATCTTGACTTGGGAAGGTCAACTGGGGTGTGTTGTGTCTCGTTGAGATCGACCCGAGGACACACCACAGCCATGCCCTTCTCTGCCCGCCCCAGCCTGACGGCCCTGCACCTGAGTGCGGTCCTGGCTCTCTCGGGGTGCGCCGACGACGCGGCGGCGCCGGGCATCAACGGCGGCAAGACCGACGACCTCAGCGGCGTACAAGCCGCCCTG
>JAAZYN010000898.1:271-2101 GCA_014239625.1 Myxococcales bacterium
CGGACCGCGATGACCCTATCGGGGTCTGGCTTCGAGACCACGCCGGGGTGACCCCCGACGGTGAGTTCAACGGGGACTACGGCACCATCCTCGAGGGCATCAACGAGATCCAGGGCTGCGCTCCGGAAGACGTGAGGACCTACGTCATCTCCGATGGGCTGCTCACCGGGGGCGCTCCCTTCCCGAGGGTCATTGGCACCGCCTGCGCCAGCGACAGCGCCAAAGCCTCGTCGGCCTTTCTGAGCACGGTCGCGTCGACCCAAGACGGGGACGTGGAGCTGCGCGAGCTGGAGCTGTTCGCCTGGGACAACAAAGCGCGCATCTTTCGCTTCTACAAGATCGACCCGGTATCGGGTAGCGGCAGCAGGGCCAAGGTCACCCTGGACCCGGGAGAGTGCGCGGAGTGCCACACGGGCCCCGAGGGGCTCGACGGCACGCTGCTGCCGATGGCGCCGATCATGAACGAGCTCACCAAGCCGTGGCCGCACTGGAATTCGGGCGCCGACTCGTTCGCCTTCGAGCTGCCCGCCGATGTCGCCGAGCGCGACAACTACCTGCGCGTCACCGACAGCTGGAAAGGGTCTGCGCAAGACCTGGAGGTGCTCATCCGCGAGGGCATCGAGTCCAAAGTGAACACGTCCCGGTTGCGCTTGCGCCGCGACAAGCCGGCCGACGTCACCAAAGCCATGTCGCTGCTGCGACCCTTGTTCTGCACCGAGCGCGTCAACTTCGCCACCGAAGACGGTGGCACGCTGACGACCAACGTCTGGGTGGACGACGGGATCCGCAATATGCTCGAGCGCATCGCGAGCACCGACCCGATGTTCGAGCCGGCCTGGGACTGGTACCACGACGGCACCCTCAGGCTGCCGGACGGGGGCCCGACGGCGGAGATGCTCACGGTGCGTGGACACGCCGACACCGACTACGAGGTGCGGCTGGTGTCCGCCTCTGGCGGCCTGAGCCCCGAGCAGGTGCTGCGGATTCAGGCCCTGGACTGGAAGAACCCGCTGATGAGCGATTTTCGTTGCGGCCTGTTCACGTCGGCCCGCGAGCGGCTGACCATCAGCCCCCCCGAGGTGAACCCCGACGACCGAACCATGGCGCTGTGGCCGACGCTCTTCGAGGCCATCATGCAGGTCCGGGCGAGCGACGGCGAGATGATCGCCCTGACGCCGCCAGGCGACTCGACGGTGCTCGCCGTCGACAGCGTCACCGACGGGGGCGCCGCGCTGGCCGACGCCCTGCAGGAGGGCACCGTCGACACGAGCTGCACCGACGCCGCCGGAGCGTGCGCGCTGAGCGCCGGCGGGTTCGGCGCCCTCATCGACACCTACCTCACCACCGCCGAAGCGGCCGCCGACCTTCGCGACACGCTCAAATCGATTCGGGACGCGCGCGCCTGCCGGGTGTTCGCTGACTACCCGAGCCAACCGGAGATCCTCGATGTCGAGGGCTGCCCGTAAGACCACAGGGGACATTGGACGCTATGAAATGGTATGACATGAAGACCGCCCGCGCGCTGGCGTTGGCGTCGTTACTCGCGCTGGCGCCGGCCTGTGGGGACGACACGGGAGACGCCAATCAGGACGGCAAGGGTGGCAAGACCGACGAATTGACGGGCCCCTTCGCCTGCGACGCGCTGATCGAAGACGAGAGCGGCCGGGACCTGCCGGAAGGGTTTCTGGAGCAGCGCAAAGACCCCATCGCGCAGCTGGTCCTCAAGCCCGGCGAGGACTGCCCCACCGAGATCGTCAAGGAGTACGCCAGGAAGCTGGCGCGGTCCGCCGGCAACGGGCAGCGCCGCAACGGCGGACGGTGGGGATACCC
>JAAZYN010000899.1 GCA_014239625.1 Myxococcales bacterium
CGACTTGACCGCCAGCGCAGGCGCCGACGCCACAGTTGTTTCCCAGGACCAGACCGGCGCTCCCGTCCAGGTCGGTGTATTGAATCGCTCCTCCCGCCTTGAAGTCCTCGTCGACGGCGCCATCGCAGTCGTTATCGAGCCCGTCGCAGACGTCGGCCGAGCTATTGACGGTGGTCGTGCACTCCAGGCTCTCCCCGTCGCTGGAGCACACGACCTCGCCTCCAGCGCAGGCTCCCGTTCCGCAGAGCTCGCCCAGCGCCAGCGCATTGCCCTGGCCATCATCGAGGGTGACGTCACCGCCGGGTACGAAGGTTTCGTCCGTGAGACCGTCGCAGTCGTTGTCGAGCCCGTCACACGTCTCGTCGGCGATCTGTCCCCAGCTGCTGCAGGTGACCTGAGAACCCTCCGAGCACACGACGCTTCCACCTGCGCACGCGCCGAGACCACAGGGGTCCCCCGGCGCCAGCCCGGCGGTCCCGTCCAGGTCCACAAAGACCGGCTCGGCGGTGTCGTTGGCACAGACCAAGGCCCCAGCGCCGTCGCACTCGAAGACACCAAAAGCGCAGGCGTCCGGGTCGGGGCCATCGCAGGCCGCCCCTTTGTCGACGAAGGTCTCGTCGGTTTCGCCATTGCAGTCGTCGTCGACGTTATTGCACAGCTCGATGTTGGAGGCCTCGTCGTCGTTACAGAGCAACCCTGTAGCCGTGCAGACAAAGGACCCATCGGCGCAAAGGTCCACATCGTTTCCGTCGCATGCCAGCCCCTTGTCGGCGAAATCCTCGTCGGTCTCGCCGTCGCAGTCGTCGTCCAGCTCGTTGCACAGCTCCACGCTCGACTCGGGATCGTCGTCGCAGACGATAGCTCCATCCGAGTCGCACACCAGGGCACCGTCTGCGCAGAGATCGCCGTCGTCGCCGTCGCAGGGGTCTCCCTTCCCGGAGAAGCTCTCATCGGTCTCGCCGTCGCAGTCATCGTCCAGCTCGTTGCACAGCTCGGCGCTGGCCTCCGGCGCGTCGCAGGGGGTCAGCCCCTGGGCGTCGCACGCGCGGACCCCCTCGCATGAGCCGAAGTCGTTGCTGCGCGCGCACCGTGTCGATGCCCCCACCTCGATGGCCCAGGGCGAGCAGGCGCAGGAAGCCCCGGCCTCGGGCCGACACACCTGAACGCTGCCCTCGCCGGTGTCGATCGTGTCGCAGGTCGCGCCAACCGGACAGGCCGTGTCTTCGCAACGTGTGGCGCAAAACGAGCCGCTTCCAGCGTCCAGGCAGATGTTGCCCTGGCCGCTGAACTGAGGGTGCGCGCACTCGCTGTCGGCCATACACGGGCGACAATAGGGGACGTGGTCGTAGATACACACGAACTGGGAGTCGCTGCTGGTGCTCAGGGATTTGCACGAAAACCCAGCAGGGCACTCGTCGATGCAGCTGCGGGTGCAGACGTCGCCATCGGGTCCCGGGATGCAGTAGCCGCCGTCGCAGTCGACGTTGTCCTGGCAGGGCGAGCCGAAGGCGCCCGCGGAGACCTCTGCGTCGAGCTGCCAGATGGCGTCGCTAGCTCCATCCGGGGCCGACACGTCGGCGTTCGCGTCCGATGAGCCCAGGTCCGTTGAGATGACCTCACCGTCCGGCACGTCCGGTTCCACGAACTCCGAGCAAGCAGCAAGCGCGGCACATAACACGACAACAGCAACGACGACTGAAGGGCGCAAGGTTTTTTCGGTGGGTCGCATGCATTGACCTCAAGCGTTCGAGACCGGTCCTGAACGCGCGGTGTGTGTGACGGCCGAGGGCACCCCTTATCAGGCGAGGCCTGTGCTCCAATGTATAGAAGCTGGGCGACCTTGCAGCAACAGCGCCGGTCACTCCGTCTCAAATCACTCGCCCACCAACCGCGACAGCGGCGGCCGTTGGAGGGCTGACGCGGTCGCCCGGCAGCGTTACATGTCCGTAATCTTCTGTTGGACGACCACACCCAGAGCCCCCTATCCCGCATCCCGAGCGAACCCGAGGAGGTGCAGCCGAAGGGGCGCGAGGCATCCGGACCAAGCACCGACCACCCCTATGTCTCGAGACGGGGATCTGGTTGGGAGCGCGTTCATT
>JAAZYN010000089.1 GCA_014239625.1 Myxococcales bacterium
CGAGCTCTTCCACCGCCAGGATCGGCGGCGCGTGAGGCACCAGGTCTGCGATGGGCGGGAACTCGACGGTCACGGTGCCGCCATCAACTTACGGATCAACGCCTTACTCGCTGCGGTCCCCAGATCGATCATCGTCAGCCGTCACTTACCGCGACACACCATCCGCGACCGCGGCCCCGATCCAGGCGCAACATGCCGCGCTTTCCCCGCTGAATCGCGTCGACGAGGTCCAGCAGCCCCATCTGCGGGTTCAGCGAGACCTCCGGCGAGGCCTCCGCCCCTCCGATGGTTGGCTCCACGAACAGCGGGCCACGCAACCTGGCCAGCACCTTGTTTTGTGTGTCAGCCGGCTCGATGACGAGGGCGGCGGCGACCGCATCGAAACGCTCTACCTCGGGCACCAGGTCGGGGGGCGCTGCCTCATCGCTACAGGCCACCACGACGGGGGTACGAAACCGGTGGGTCACCCCTACCGCCTCGGCTATCGCCATCGCCGGTGTGTCGTAGTCGGCCGCGATAGAGGTCGTGAAGCCGCGATTACCTCCGCCAATGCTGACCAGACCAGAGGCTGCGTTGTGGACCGACATCGCGAACGCCATCGGCGAGGGCGACGCCTTTTCGCGGTGGATCTGATCGAGGAGCTTGATCATGGTGCCGGCCTCGCCCAGCGACGAGCCAAACACCGTCGCGACGGTCTCGGCGTCCGCGCCCGCCTGCGCGAGGGCTTCGGCGTAGACGTCGGACAAGGCGCGAGCGTGCTGGCTCGCGCGGCGACGATTACGCTTGTCCAGGCCATTCCCGACGGGCTTGATGACCGCATCGTCCACCACGCCCGAGGCCCAGGCTGCGGCGTCAGGGACACCGACCAGCCAGACTCCGACTCCGGTGACGGCGGTCTCGTAGGGTTGCTGATTCATGGGGCACCCAACAGGACGGCGATGTTGTTGCCGCCAAAGGCGAAGGAGTTGCTGAGCACCCGACGGAAGCTGCCGTCGATCCGCTCCGTCGGGACCAGGGCCTCTACCCGCTCGTCCAAGGGGTCGGCGCCAATGCTGGGCGGGACGAAGCCATGCTGGAGGGTCAGCAGACCGAAGACCGCCTCGCATGCCCCGGCTGCACCCAGCGTGTGGCCGCAATACCCCTTCGCGGAGATCACGGGGACTTGCGTCCCGAACAGCTCCACGATGGCCTTGCTCTCGACGACGTCGTTGGCCTTGGTGCCGGTCCCGTGGGCGTTGATGTGATGCACGTCTTGGGGTTGGCATCCCGCCTCGTCCAGGGCCCGCTGCATCGCAAGCTTGGCGCCAAGGCCTTCAGGGTGCGGGGCGCTGACGTGGTAGGCGTCGGAGCTCTCGCCGACCCCTTCCAGGAAGGCCAGCGGCTCATCGGCGTCGCGCTCCACGAGGATCAGCGCGCCACCTTCGCCGATATTGATCCCCGCCCGGTTGGCACTGAACGGAATGCAGCGCTCATGAGACAGGGCTCCCAGGCAGTTGAACCCACTGAGCGTCATGTTGCACAGGGTGTCACACCCTCCCACGATGGCCGCGTCGATGACGCCGGCTTCGATGAGCCGCTTGGCCGACGCCAGCGGCTTGGAGCTGGACGTGCAGGCGGTGCTCACCATCCAGGCCGGGCCGCTCACGCCAGCCCGGGTCGAGACCACGTGCAGTACCGCGCCGAAGGTGTGCTGCCGGCTGTAGTCGTATTCGAAGGGGAGGCGCCCGGTCTCGATAAACGCCTTGTAAGCGAGCTCGGTGGTCGTCGCACCGGCCGTGCTCGTCCCCATCAACACGCCCACCCGGTCGGCGCCCCAGCGCTGTCGCGCTCGCTCCACGGCCGGCCCCAGGTCGTCGACGAGCTTGGCCACCAGGCGCGCGATGGGGGTCGACCAGCGCGCGAGCTCGCCGTCGAGGTCCACCCGCGGGCCGGTGTAGGCGCCGACGTAGGTGGAAAAGGACAGCCCGAAGACCGGGTCGACAGGCGTCAGTCCGCTGCGCCCGGCGCGCAGCGCGTCGGCCACGTCGGCGGCGTTGGACCCGAGCGCGTTGGCGATACTGAACGCCGTGATCGGTAGTCGTGGATGGGCGGAAGGCATTCCGGCCTGTTAGCTCATCGTGGGCGCCGGCGCAACGCTGCGGCGCCGGTGAGACCGAGTGAGCACCTTCAAGAAGGGGTTGTCGGTGCGCCAGACGTCGCCCGCGAGCAATGAAATCAGGCCGCGGCGATACGCACCGCCGCCCTCGCTGAGGAAGAAGTTGGTGCCGAAGTTCGTGTTGTAGAACCGATCGATGAGGGTCGCGAAGGTCTCGTAACCCCGGTCCATGTGCTCCATCATCGGGCCGAGCAGGTCCGGGTCACCCTCTCGGCCTTCGGTCAGCGCGGGCGACAAGACGTCAGCAAAACCACACGCGCTCGTCATGGCGATGGCCACACCTGACGAGAAGACCGGATCGAGGAAGCATCCGGCGTCGCCGATGCACGCAAACCGAGCGCCGTTGGGGCGATCGTTTTTGTAGCTGAAGTTGCGCACGATCCGCGGCGCGCTCTGCTCAGCGCCTCGAACCCAGCGCGTCAGCATGGGGGAGTTCGCCAGGTACTCGGCCATCAGATCGACGGTGGCGGTCTTCCTCTGCGTCACCACGCCGACGCTCAAGCGGCGGCGGGGCAACGGGATGTACCACGCCCAGCCGTCATCGATGAGCATGATTCGGATGTCGTTGCCCGGCCCGATCTCGACCATGGTCGCGTCGCTCAGGCCACTGAAGTGAGCGTATACGGCCGCCTTGCCGAAGCCTGTGTAGGGCGTAATGGTCCTCGCGCGACGGGCCAGAAAGCGGTCCTGCCCGGTGGCATCGACCACGTATCTACCGCGCCATTGTTGGCTCTGAGTCGTGACCGTGACGCCGGTGTCGTCGATGTCGATGTCGCTCACCTTCTGCCCATGATGAACGGTCGCGCCAGCGTCACGGGCGAGATCACGGAGTTTGGTGTCGAAGCCGTCCCGGTCGACCTGCCACGCGAAGCGGGGCGGACCGTCCAGGGCCTCCTCGAACTTGAAGAACGCGCTCTGCCCGCTCGCTTCGTGGACGAACTCGGCGCCCGTCTTGATGACGAAGACCTCCGGGTCGGGTTCCAGGCCCAGGCGCTCGTGAACCGAAGCTCCCAGCGGCAGCAAGGACTCGCCGATGTGAAACCGGGGGAACGTGTCTTTTTCCAGGACCACCACCGCGTGCCCGTCTCTGGCCAGGAGGTTGGCCGCAGACGCTCCCGCGGGACCCGCGCCGACGATCACCACGTCCCAGCGTTTCTCAGTGCCAGCCACCATTGATTCCGATCACCTGCCCAGTGATGTATGCCGCCTCATCGCTGGCTAGAAAACCCACCAGCGCGGCGACCTCTTCTGGCTTGCCGATGCGACGAGCCGGGATCTGTTTCACGACAAAATCAGGGACGCTCTCGATCATCTCGGTGTCGATGAGCCCCGGGGTGACCGCGTTCACCGTGATCTTGCGCTTGGCCAGCTCTACCGCCAGCGACCGCGTGGCCCCGAGGAGGCCGGCTTTGGCCGCCGAGTAGTTCACCTGGCCCTGGTTGCCCTTGACGGCGGAGATGGACGAGATGTTGATGATCCTGCCCCATCGTTGCTTGACCATGGCCATCACCAGCGGCTGAGTCACGTTGTAAAAGCCGTCCAGGGTCGTACGCGTCACCGCCTCCAATTGCTCCCACTCCATCCGTGGCAGCATCGCGTCGCGAGCGATACCAGCGTTGTTGACAATGACGGAGATGGGTCGTGGGTCGCCCGCCGACAGCTCCGCGAGCCCTGCCTGAACTGCCGCGCGGTCCGCCACATCGAAGGCGGCCAGGGTCGCCTCACCACCAGCCTGCCGAACCTCCTCAGCCACCGTCGCGGCGGCGTCCTCTCGGCTGCGGTAGTTGATGATGACGGCGAAGCCATCGCGGGCCAACCGTTTGCAAATGGCGGCGCCAATTCCACGGCTCCCGCCTGTTACCAGCGCGCGTCGCTTGGTGGTCACGCCGAACCCTCCGGGAGGGCGTGAAGCCAGCTCGGCTTCAAACCGATCCGCATGCGCTTGACCATCCGCGTCATCTGCCGTCCGGCACCGACCACCCTCGCCTCCTCCACGCCATCGGCGACCAGCGCCTTCAGGCACTGCTCCCATCGCACCGGCGCTGTCAGCTGCTCGATGAGCGCTGCTCGGATCATCTCCGGGGTCTCCAGATAGCCGTCGATGGTGGTGGAGCGCACCGGAGTCTTGGGCGACGTCAGGCTCACCTGAGCGAGCGCTCGGCGGAGTGGCTCGACGACGGGCGACATCAGCGGTGAATGAAACGGGGCGGTCACCGCCAGAGCCTTGACGGCGGCGGCCCCATGCTCCTTTGCGAGGTCGCCTGCTCGCGCCACGGCGGCGGCGTGCCCGGACACGACGATGTTGCCCGAACCGTTGAATGTCGCCGGCACCACCACCGCGTCCGTGTCGGCCGCCGCCTGGACGCAGAGCCGCTCCACGTCGTCAGACTGCAGCCCGAGTATGGCCGACATCGCTCCGACACCTTCAGGCACCGCCTGCTGCATCAGCTTGCCCCGAAGTCGCACCAACACCACGGCTTGCCCGAGGGACAACGCGCCCGCAGCGACCAAGGCTGTCCACTCGCCCAGGGAGTGACCCGCCAGGACCACCGCTGGGATCGGGCCGGTGACGTCCTCCACGGCTCGGAGCACCGCGACCGAGTGGGTCAGCAGCGCGGGCTGAGCCATCTCGGTGCGGTTGAGGGCCTCCGCGGGCCCCTCGAAACACAGCTCGCTCAGAGCCATCCCGAGGGCCTCATCAGCCTCGGCAAACACGCCCTGAGCGACGGCGCTCGAGCGGAACAGGTCCTTGCCCATTCCGACGAATTGAGCGCCCTGGCCCGGGAATAGGAGAGCCCGTCGGGTCACCTGCGATCCTACTTCTTGGCGAAGTTCTTGATGACGTGCTTGAAGTACGCCTCGGCGGCGGCCTTGCATTCTTCTTTGGTGAAGACCTGGTCCCACTTGTCCTTGGGAGACAGATAGCGCGCCGTGCCAAAACCGTCACCGCTGGCCTTCACGAAGCTGGTGCCGTTGCTCCAATAGATGTGGTAGGCGCGAGTCCCGCTGGTGGTGCCGCCTTTCTTCACGTAGCTCTCGACGTAGACGGTCACCACCTTGTGGCCGTCGATCTCGGCGTCCTTGAACGCATGGATCTTGTCTTTGTTCTCCTTGTGCATCTTGGAGAACATCATCATGTGGGGGAGCTTGCTCTTGTTGGCCTCGAGGTTCTTGGCGTTGAAGCCCTCCTTGGGGCACAGGCGGAAGTTGCACTTGGAGATCATCCCGTTGATCTGCGCCTTGACCTTGTGCTTGTTGGCTTCCTTCGAGGTGTAGGACGGCATCACGCTGCCCATCATCGGGCGCCCGCCCATGCCCTTGTCGAAGCCGGGAGGAGCGTCCTCGATGATCTTCTTGAGCTGATCGTCGGTCGGATGTGCGGCCTTGGGAGCCTCATCCTTTGGTGTCGCGACGTCGTCCTTTTTCTTGTCACAGGCGGGGGTCACCGCAAGCAGCGCGGCGGCCAAAACATATTTCATCGATCGCATCCGAGCTTCGCTCCTTCGTAGTCGGTCGGTTGGTTGATCTCGCGGCCCTTATATGCTCCGAAGACGAATGGATCCAGCCCTTCGCCCTGCGCCACGAGCGATCTCCTCTCCGCCGTGGCGCACCGGGCCGTAGGAGAGTTCACCGCCGACGAGCAGCTCGCCCGCCGTTGGAGGTCGCCCCGGGCGCCTGCTCGGACAGGGTCGTCGTGCTGGAGTGACTCGTTGGTCACGGGTCACGGCCCGCCCCGGTCGTGCACCCTGGACAACACCACGTGCGCGGCAGCGCCGGGCGTGAGCAAGACGGTCCTGGTGCGATATCCGGGGCGCCTGAGCGCGACCGCATAGGTGGTGTCGCGAGGGAGCTGTACTTCCATCGGCGTCTGCCCCAGCGCCTGGTCACCGAGCCACACCTCGGAGCCCGAGGGTTCGGACGTGATGCGTACGACGGCCCCCATGTCGGTCGACTCGTCTCGGGGTTCGGGGCTATCCGACCCGCCCAACACGGTCGCCGCTGCCAAGACCACCACCGCTGCGGCCCCAACCAGCGCGGTCAACAGGCGGCCGTCGCCTGCTGGAGGAGGTGGCGGCGACGGTCGGTTCGGCGCAGAGACCCCGCTCATGGCGCGCTCGCCCACACCACTCGCGGGTCATCGAGCATCCGCTCGGCGAGTCTGTACACCGAAGCCGGCAGCGGTTGGTCGGCCGGAGTGAACTTTGGAAACATCACCACTCCGTCTCGGGGGACGACCAGCGGTGGCGCTCCCTCCGCAGCCAGATTGTCACCCGCCCGGACCCGCTGGAAGTTGTGGGTGCCCTCGCGGAGCCGCACCCCACGGTCCGAGTACGGCTCAGCGTGGGTGAGCATCCACAACGGCACCTCTGGCGCCGCGGCTGCGGCTGCGGCCAGCGCGTCTGGACCGCACTCGGCGACAGCGTCCATGAGCTCGAGCGCGCGCCTCAACGTCGCCGCCGCCAGCGCTTCGGCGCGAGGATCGAACCCGTGGGTGCCGAGCTCCAGGGTGAGCCCTGGCTTGCCCTCGTTTCGGACGAACTCATCGGTACAGCAGGTCCCCGCGTCAAACGGTGTGCCCGCCGGCCGGGTGAGCCACGCCTCCCCGCCCCCAAGGGCCCTGACCCACTGCGCCTCGACGGGCAGCCAGGGCAGGGTATAGAAAGGTATCTCGGTGGGACGCAGCGTCTGATGCAGATCGACGAAGAGGTCGCAGCCCGACAAGATGGGCTCCAGCTCCACGGCGCGCCTGCGCTCTGCGCTGTCTGGCATCTGGGGTGTGAACACCCGATTCAGATCGGCCTCCAGCATGCGCACATTTCGTAGCGCCGCGGGAGCGTTGCCCACAAAGACGTCGAGCGTCCCGCCAAAGCTCAGCTCGCCTCCCTCGAGCTCACGCATGACCCGCATGACTCCGGGCAGGCTGCCGATCTCGTTGCCGTGGACCACGGCGCCGAAGACCACCCGTTTGCTGTGACGTCCTCCGACGATTCTTCTGGACAGCGGTGCGGGGCCGGGATCCAGCAGGGTATCGAACGCGTGGAGGAGCTCCTGAACTCGCGTGGTGTGGTCGTTCATGGCCCGGGTTTAGCCCGTGAGAGCGGTCCCGTCGAGGGAAGGTGCCGACCGCTGGCGCTGCTCTGGTCGAAATGAAGCAGACCTGACCTCCTCGCCCGCATGTTTCATGCAACGTCACGCGAAGGCAAGGAGACGTCGCGCTGACGAGCGCTCCACGGTCTGGAGGCCTGCGGCATCGGATTCGGTTGGCCCGGATGATTCATGGCACGTGGAGCGCAACCAAGGAGGTGTCGTGCTGACCGGCGACGCGGACCGGCGGCGGGCACGCCATAGGGCACACCCGTCGACCTCGCCGCAGGGAGCACCCGGCCGTGAGCGCTGCGGACCCGCCGGTTGCAGCCGCAGCGACATCGGGTCGGGGAGGTCGCGCTCGTCGCCGCTGCGGCTCGGCCGGTAGTCGAGTCGGAGCCACCAGACACATGTGGGCTGATCTGATCGTGTCAGCAGTTTTTCGTGTTTTACGATAGAGTCACGGGCATCGCGTGCTGCACTGTCGGTGGCGTGCACGACGAGCGCCAGTACGACGAGCATGGGAATGAAGCGTATGATCGGGACTCATCGCCGCCAGCCGCGGCGACGTAGACACGCCCTGTCGGAACGAAATGAGCGTGGATCGGATGTGCCGGCGCGGGGGTCGACCACCGAGCCTCACGCGAACGCAGCGGTGTCGAGCGCGCCACTTCAGCCCACGGTAGACGACTCCGGACGGACGCCAGGGCCGACGCCGTGAACGACCCCGTGACGTCCCTGACCGACCAGCAGGGGCAACAGGAAAGCACCTCCAAGGTGATCCGCGACGGGGTGAACCTCCTGACCGGTGCAGGCTCTACGATCATCGCCGTTGCCGGGGTCGTCGGGACGTATGGCGACGACAACTTCTATTTCGCATGCCTGTTGTTGCTCGTTCTAGCGGTGGCCAGCTCTGTGCTCGGTGTGCTGTGGCAGAAAGCCACAGACGACTCCGCGTGGCTGATCACGCTCTCAGGTCTGATCTTTCTACCGCTCGCCTCGGGTCTCGTGGTGATCACAGGAGGCGTCGACTCGCAGCTATGGCTTCTGTTTTTTCTGGGCGCCCTGTCCACGGTCGCGGTGAGAGGCCACTCCAAGAGTGTCTGGGCCAATCTCGTGGCGACGTGCATCTTCTTGGTCGGATCCATGTGGGTACCGACGATCCTGGAGCGCGGTGTCCTGCTCGATGATGCGCTGGTCGTGGTCATCCGACTCGCGGCGACGCTCACCGCATGGGGCGTGGCGTCGGCGAGCCTCGCGGCCATGTGGCGGGCGCTGGACGATCGAGCACGTCTGGAGCAGGACCGTCTGGCCTTGGAGCTAGGGGCTCAAAACAGCCTCGCCACATCCCTTCGAGAAAAGGAGACGCTCCTCAAAGAGGTGCATCACCGGGTCAAAAACAATCTCCAGGTGATCTGCAGCCTCTTGAGCATGCAGATGCACAATTCGACGGACGGCGCGGTCCGCGAGCTGCTCCTGGAGAGCACGAGTCGCGTGCGTTCGATGGCGTTCATCCACGAGCTCTTGTACAGCTCCCTGTCCCAATCGCGCGTGGACTTCGTCGAGTACTCCCGGCGCTTGACGGCCTTCCTCGCGACCTCATTTCGTCCCGACGCTCAGCTCGAAGTGCATGCGGACTCCTTACCGCTGGCGGTAGACGTGGCGGTTCCTTGCGGGCTCATTCTCAACGAGCTCGTGACCAATGCGCTCAAATATGGGAACGCGCCCAACGGAACCTGCACGGTCAGGATCGAGATCAGCGCAACAGCAACCACCTTCTCCCTGACCGTCAAAGACGAGGGCCCCGGCCTGCCAGAGGGGATGGAGATCAACCGGACCAACACATTGGGAATGCAACTGGTTCAGGCCCTCGCGCGGCAAACTCGGGCGTCCTTCGAGGTGGTCGTTCCCCATCGCGGCGAGTTTCGTCTCACCGTACCCTACCGGAGCGGTGAAGAGCTGGGAGAGGATCGCGCGTAGCCCGCATTTGTCATCCAGGTTCGAGCGCTACGTCGAGAGGCGCCAGTGATCTCCGGATGGCGCGGACTGGAGCTGGCGTTGCTGCGCTGACCCGCTAACCCGCATCTCTCACCAGACTCTGGCTCATGCTTGGGATCCTCGGCGCTTTCGCGGCGTGCTCC
>JAAZYN010000008.1 GCA_014239625.1 Myxococcales bacterium
TCAGCAGCAACGCGCACCGAATGAGGGCGAAGATAAACTTTGATGATCTGATGGCAGAGCGGAAGTACAAGCGCTGGTCGGTCTACGGCCAGAGCAAGCTCGCGAACATGCTCTTCACGCTCGAGCTGCAGCGACGTTTCGAGGCGGCCGGTATGCCGTGCACCGCCGTCGCGTGTCACCCCGGCCACTCGGGGACGAACCTGCAGTTCAAGGGCGCAGAGATGCGCAACTCGGCGCTCCGGAAGTTCGGCTTCGCCGCCCTGAACATGGCGATCGCACAGAGCGCCGAAAAGGGCGCGTGGCCGACGGTGCGCGCCGCTACGGACCCACGGCTCAAGGGCGGTGAGTATTACGGACCGCAGTCGGTGGGCGAACTACGAGGCCCGGTGGGGCCGGCGCGGATCGGCAAGGCTGCGCGAGACGAAGGTGTGGCCAGGCGGCTGTGGATGGTAAGCGAGCAACTCACCGGCGTCACGTTTCCGTTCGACGCGACCGCGGCGGCCTGAGCCGATGGCTGATGAGGAGACGAGCGGCCCCGCGGAGTCGCGGTTGCCGGCAGGCATCGCCGAGGCGCTGCGAAACCACCACATCGAAGATGTCCTGGCCACCGTGTTGATGCGCTTGCGCCGCGTGGAGCACGCCGTCGTCGCCATGCGCGAGCTGGTGCCGGAGGCTTTCAAGGAAGGCTTCGCCAAGCGCCTCCCCGACAGCGCGGAGCCGTGGCTCGCCGACTGGCTTACCTCGGACACCAAGGCCGCATTGGAGCACATCGTCGAGCGACCTCACCACCACGAACACCACGAGTAGACCACGGCGCGCGGTGCCCGCTGAAGACGTCCGCGCCGACGCGGCCGGGTCCGTGTCCTCAGGTCGGCATGTTGGAGTTGCGACGCGCCGGCCACAGCTCCTGCTTGCCCTCCATGCGGCGGAGGAACCGGATGAGCTTGCGACGCGTCTCAGCCGGCTCGATCACCGAGTCAATGTAGCCGCGACTCGCGGCCTGTCGCGGGTTCAAGAAGCGCTCGGCATACTCATCCTCAGCTTGCTGAGTGGCCGCAGCGGGATCTTCGGCCCCTTTGATCTGCTTGCGGAAGAGGATCTCTACCGCCCCCTTTTTGCCCATGACCGCGATCTCCGCGGTCGGCCACGCCAGGTTGACGTCGCCACCTACGTGCTTGCTACTCATCACGATGTAGGCGCCACCGTACGCTTTGCGCAGGATCACCGAGATCTTTGGCACCGTGGCTTCGCAGTAGGCGTAGAGCATCTTGGCGCCGTGGTCGATGACGCCGCGATGCTCCTGCTCGGTGCCTGGCAGAAAACCGGGCACGTCCACCAGTGAGACGATGGGGATGTTGAACGCGTTGCACGTCCTGATGAAACGCGCGGCCTTGCGCGACGCGTCGATGTCGAGACAGCCAGCCAACTCCGCGGGCTGATTGGCGACGATCCCGACCGGCTGGCCACCGAGGCGGGCCAGCCCCACGACGATGTTCTTGGCCCAGTCGGAGTGGACCTCGAAGAAGGTGCCCCGGTCGACGACGCTCTGAACGACGGTAACGATGTCGTAAGGCGTCCGCGCCGACTCTGGGAAGTGCTCCAGGAGCTCGGGGCAGAAGCGCGCGTCGTCGTCGGCGCCGGGATGATCGTCGGCCGTCCACTTCGGGGGCGCGTCGCCGCAATGCTCGGGCAGGTAGCTCAGCAGCTTGCGCGTCTTCTCCAGAGCCTCGAGGTCCGAACGGCACAGGATGTTGGCGACTCCAGTGCGCTGCGCATGGGTGCGCCCACCGCCAAGCTCCTCGGTGGTCACGTCTTCGAAGGTGACCGTTTTGACGACCTTCGGTCCCGTCAGGAACATGAAGCTCGAACCCTCCACCATCATCACGAAGTCCATGAGAGCGGGCGAGTACACGGCGCCGCCGGCGCAGGGGCCGCAGATGACCGCGATCTGAGGGATGACCCCGCTCGACTTCACGTTGCGGCGGAATATCTCACCGTAACCCGCGAGCGACTCCACGCCCTCGTGAATGCGCGCTCCTCCGCTGTCGTTGACAGCGACGAAGGGCTTTTTGGCGCGCAGGGCCAGATCCATCAACCGACAGATCTTCATGGCGTGAGCCTCGCCCAAGCTCCCCCCGAAGACGGTCTTGTCCTGACAATAGGCGTACACCGTTCGACCATCGACCGTGCCAACGCCAGTCACGACGCCGTCGCCAGGCACGCGGCGCTTGTCGAGCCCGAAGTTCTCGCACCGGTGGGTCACGCCGGCGCCGAGCTCCTCGAAGCTGCCCGGATCGAAGAGTGTCTCCAGACGTGCGCGGGCCACGCTCACGCGACGCTCCGCCCGCACCAGGTTAAGCTCCGCCTCGGTGGGCGGGGTCACGACGCTGAGCGTGTTGTTGTCGCCAGGGGCTGTCATACCTTTACCTCCAAGGTGACGAGGACGGCGTTTGTCTTCACCGAGTCACCCTCTCTGACCTCGACCCCGACCACCACCCCGTCGGTGGGGGCGCGCAGGGTGGTTTCCATCTTCATCGACTCCAACACCAGCAGAGCGTCGCCCTCGCTGACCCGATCACCGTTGGACACCGCGACCGACAACACCAACCCAGCCACCGGGCAGCGGACCACCGGATCTACGGCCGGCACAGCGGTCTCGGCGCCGTGAGCGTCCTTGAGCGCCAGCTCGCCCAAGGAGGACACGTTGAGCGACACACGCCCCACCAGCGGCCCGCCATCGAGCCACACCGTCCCGTCATCATCGACGCTCCAGTGCAGGTCAACCTCCTGGCCATCTATCTCGGCCGTCAGCCGCCCATCGGCGTGAAGCGCGCGCAGGGCTACCCGAACCTCGCCGTCCTCGAAGGCTGCGACCCAGGCACCGTCGCCACCATCGTGCAGCTCGACCTTCGCCGGGGCTTCATCGCCAACGGTGACAACATACGGGTGGCGTGTCGTGTCGCTCACGCGTTACCCCACATCGACGCGACCAACTTGCGCCGCTCTTGCTGGACCAGCTCTTTGACCGACTCCGCCTCGACGCTGGTCTCCGGTGGCGCACCCAGCGCTTCGACGCCCTTGTGCCTGATCAGCGCTGCCAGGGCCGCCAGCCCTCGGGCTGAGATGGGACCGACCGGGGCGGAGTCTGCGGCTGTCAACGGCGACGCCTGGGCAGCCTGAGCGGTGGCCGTCACAAACATCCCGTCGTAATCCAGCGCGACCGATTCGATGCTGACCCCCAGCTGGGCGCAACGCTCAGCGGCTCGCCCGTTGGGCTCGACAGTCGCTACATGCTCGCCCAGCGATGTGATGGCCACCTCCCCGAAGGTCAGCGCGAAACCCAGGCCCAGGGCCTTACTGACAGCCTCCTTGACGCACCAGAGGCTGGTCAGGAAGCGGTCTTCGGACATCTGCGCCGGCTGCAACGCCAGCTCCTCGTCACTGTAGGTCGTCTTGAACGCGTCGCCACGAGGCGCCACCGCCTCCAGATCGACGCCTATCCGACGGCCGCCACGCGGATCGAAGGTCGCCAATGCCTCCCCGCAGCTATGCGCCAGGCTCACGGCCGGGGTGACTCCTGGCGGCGGGCCGTCGATGTGAAGGTGCGGGGCCCCGTTGGGGTCGGCGATCACCGCGAGCTGCTTGAGGGTCCGGTAGACCCCATGAACGCCCAGGAGCCAGCGCTGTACCATCTTCTTGAGGGCCAACCGAGCGGCCAACCACTCGCGCTTTCGGAGCGGACTTCGGAAGCGCTCATAGGCTTGCAGCGAGCGCTCGTCGAAGATGTCCACCAGCTCACCGCCCAGACGGGACAGCTCGCGCTCCGCGCCGGTGATGGTCATGCGCTCGTTGATCGGAAACGAGCTCTCCCGGGTCTCGACCTTCTTGCCCGCGGGCAGCGGCCCAGCGGCGACCATCCTAAGGCCTCTGAGGCGTTGCAGGGTCTCTCCCGCGGCCGTGATGAGGTCCACATCGAAGATGCGCTCTTCGGGCTGGGCGTTGTCGGTGACGTCAATGGCCCGGGCGATGACCTGCTCGCCAGGGATCGCGCTGGCCCGCAGCTCGACGCGCTCCACGCCACCAGGCAGATAGCGCTGCTCAAAAGCGGCCATGGCGCACAGCCCGGCGGCCTGAAAGCCCATCTCGCGGGTGAGCGGATCGGTGAGCAGCTGCAGGGGTCCGACGCCTGGCGTCAACGGCCCCTCCGGAGCGCGACCAAATGCCACGATGCTGCTGTCGCCGATCCATGGGACGTTCTCCAGCACCCGAAACAACCCGGTGTGAAAGAACACATCGTAGATGCCGTCGGCGTCCGGCCCCTCTCGCAGGCGTCGATCGCCGAGCCCGGCCAAGGCCGTCATCGGCTCTCCAGGAGCGACCAGCACCGTGCCTACGAAGTGGGCCTCACGGCGGGTCTTTCCAGCCACCAGCGAACGCGTGGCGAAGAGGGTGGAGGCCCCGTCGGCGCTGACGATGTCGAGGGGCACGCTGCGATCCCGATGATATTTCACCGGAGCCGTGAAGCTGACCGCCTCGAGGCCGAGCACCGGCGCCTCGCTCTGGTGATGGACGTGTTGGGCGAAGAGCTCCATCCCGAGGACCCCAGGAAGAACCGCCGTGCCGTCTATGCGATGGTCATCCAGCGCCGCGTCGCGACCGGGGTTCAGCGCCAACGGTTGTCCATCGGGGCCGAGCAGGGCTGTGGCAGCCGCCCGCGGAGCGTCAAGCGCGCCGAGGCGACCTGCGGCGACGGCCTCCCCGCTAAACCCGGAGGCGACCAGGTCTCCGACGACCGGCGCGGCGGTCTCGGGCTTTATCAGCTCGATGCCGATACTCTGCAGCACCGTACCGACGCTCCCCCGGGTGGCCATCCCGACATCGGCCCAGGCCGACCAGTGCACGGTCATCCCGAGCCGGCCTTCGGGCTGGCCCCAGGTGGCGACGAGCTTCGCCATAGCCTCGTTGGCCGCCGCATAGTCGACCTGGCCGGCGTTGCCGAAGTGACCGCTGATGCTGCCAAACCCGACGAGGACCTTGCAGCTCTCCGGCAACGCGGCGATGAGGTTTGTGACCCCGCCCACTTTGGCGCCAAAACAACGAGCCACGCTGCTGGCCGATTTGGCCTCCAGCCGCTGACTGTCCTCGGCGCCTGCGCCGTGGATGCACGCGTCGATCGTGCCGAGCCCGGTGACGACCCGAGCCACGTCGCTCACCGATCCTACATCGCAGGTCTCGTAGATGACCTCCGCGCCGGTCTCGCGCAAGCGCAGGATGGTCTCCGAGATCTCCTTCTGCTTGACCACTCCGGCCAGCTTCTCGTTAAGGATCTTGGGGGTCACGCGTGACCCCGCAGCTTTGAGTTCGGTCTTGAGGCGGGCCCGCTCAGCGGACATGTCGACGGCAGCCAGGGTTGAAGGATCACCCGACAGCGGCGTCCGCCCGAGCAACACGAACCTGCCCCCCAGCTTTCGCGTCGCCAGGTCGTTGACGATGGTCGCGGTGATGCCGCGGGCCCCCCCGCTGACCAGCCACGTCCATCCGTCTGCGCCTTCGGGAGCGTTCTGCACAACACCGGTCGCGGCGTCTGTCAGGGAGACGGTGGTGCGCTCGTCGACCGTCAAGCCGACCTCGCGCTCGGTCGCTTCACGAGCGATCTCGGCCAGCGCCAACCCCGCCAACCGAGGCGTTACGTCGCCCCGCGGAAGGTCCACCGCCACCACCGCCGTCTCAGGCCACTCCCGCGCCAGGCTCTTGGCCACGCCTCGGGCCGAGGCAGCGACAGCGTCGGGGCTCACCAGACCGCAGTGGCCATCGCCGCCAGTGATGACCAGATAAAAGCCCGCGGGCGCGCCGATCTGTTGGGCGTTTTCGATGAGCGCCAGAGCAACCTGCTGCGGATCGCGCCCCCCCTGTGCGGTGAGGTCGATGACGCCGTGGGCCGAGCCGTCGGCGACGATGGTCGCGTCCAACGCGGTCAGGAGCTCGATGAATGTACGCTGGGCCTCGAGCGTCCCGCCCAACACCCGGACGCTCTTGCCGCTCAGAGCCTGGGCCAGGGCGGCACGGTGCATAGGCCCGTGGGGCCACCGTCTGATCGCGACGCGGCGCACGCTACAGTGACCGGGGCTCGGCGCCGCTGCAGGGACGGCGGCAGTGGCAGTGGCAGAGACAGGGGCAGGCACCGGCGCTGCCGCAGCGGTCACCGGCCTGGCGGTCACCGGCGCCTGTGCTGGCGTGACCGACTTGACCGCCCCCTTGCCCTTCCTCGCTTTGAGCACGCGGGTGTCCACCCAGAGCTCCGGATCGCTCCCAAGCTCCGGAGCGATCTCGCGCAGCCACGCGGTGTGCGCGGCGGCGTCGATGCGGTCCGTCGTCGTCGCGCGACGCCGCCACAGCACCAGGGCCAGCTGCGAGCCGAAGCCCGCCGCGAAGCGGAGCGCGTAGTCCAACTGGGCCGGCTCGTCGGTCGCATAGCGCAGGTTCCCCAGCGCCGGGTCCGGCTGCTCCAGATGCGGCAAGCCCAGCAGGCGCTGGCCTTGCAACATCAGCAACGCGACGGCGTCCTCGAGACCCGCGCCCATGGGGTGCCCGGTGTAGCCCTTCACGTTGCTGATCCACAGCCGCTCAGCCGCGGCGCCAAAGGCGCTTCGGAGGCCCTCCACCTCAGCAGCGGCGCTCCCACCGCGTGCTGGCGTGAAGGTCTCGTGGCTGACGAACACCGCGTGCTCCGCGATCGCGCTGCGATCCACCATGAGCCGCCGCTCCGCCTCGCGCAGGAACGTCTCGAAGCTCTCAGCGACGTGCTCGACGTCGAGCCGAGTCGGGTGAAACGCGCTGTTGCCGATGTGGGTCGCGACCAGATCGGCCACCGGGATGATCCCGCGGCGTCCGGCGGCGTCCGCGCTCTCCAGCACGAGCGCCACCGCGCCGGCCCCGAGGATCGTGCCGTTACGGCGCGCGTCGAAGGGCAGCGCGGCCTGGGTGGGGTCCGCTGCGTAGGTCGCCGCGCCGCTCGCCAAAAAGCCGCTGCCGATCCAGGGCATCATCGCCTCGGAGGTGACGTGATCGGCCCCGATGATGATGACGCGCTCACAGCGCCCGCCCCGGATCCAGTCCTCGGCGGTGGAGACAGCCGACGTCGTGGAGGCACACGCCACGTTGACGGAGGTGTTGGGTCCGCGAGCGCCGATGACCTCGGCGAAGCGCGAGTGGCCCATCGCCATGACCTTGAGCAGCAGCCGCGGATCGAAGCTATAGTCCTTCTGGTTGGCGGCGTCCTGCGCGGCTTGAAAGGCCGCATCGAGGCCACTGTAGCCGCTGGCGAAGATGACGCCAGTGCCGTTCTGTAACGCCTTGGGCAGGGTCCAACCGTTGGCGATCTGTTTGCCCGAGCGTGTGGTCCGATACTTGGGCACCAGGGGGATGCCGGCGTGGCGCATCGCCTCCAGGCCAGCGGCGAGGGCCAACTGGCTCGCCGCGTCGAGGGCTCGGACCACCCGGTCGTCCACGCCGAAGTCCGCGGCCAGGTCGAAGTCGCCCAGCCGACCGGCCAATTTGATGGCCTGTTCGCGGGACTCGATGGCGACGAAGTTGGCCGTGCAGTCGGCGCTCTTCTCCAGACGTGTGATCTTCTGCGCCAGCATGCGGTCGACCTGGTCGTCGTCGAGATGCCCGATGAGGGTCTGCTGGGCCTCGAACAGAGCCGCCCCGATCCGCTCCTCGTGGAGCTCGTCGAAGACCTTCGCCGTGCCGGGCACACCGAGCGCGGTCCCTGTGCAGACCACCGGCATGGGGATGGCCCAAGAGGTGTCGCCTCGGCGGGTCGCCGGGCGGCTATCCGCTGCGGCGGTCCGGTGGGAGCCGGCTGCAGGCGCTGGGATATAGAGGCCAGCGGCTACGAGCTGACCCAGCGCCCGGCGCAAGCTGGTGCGGCCGCCGAGCTTGGGATGGTTGGTGTGTATCGCACGGTACGCGCCAGGTTTACCGTCCAGCGTAGCGGACACAAAGCCAGCCTGCGCGCGCTTGGGCCCGACCTCGACGAAGGTGCGGGCGCCATCGGCATACATGCGCTCGACCTCGCGGATGAACTCCACCGGCGCCGCCACCTGCTTGCTCAGCAAATCCGCTATGTCGCCGGGGTCGGACGGATAGTAGTCGGCGGTGACGTTGGACAGGATCGGCTTGCTCGGCGCTTTGATCTGCATCGACTCCAGGTGGGCGCGCAAGGGCGCGGAGGCCTCCGCCACCACGCGGGTGTGAAATGCGTGACTGACGGGGAGCAGCCTGACGTCCATGCCCCGCGCCTCCAAGGCGGCCATCGCGTCGTCGACGGCGCCGCTGGAGCCACCTATGACGGTCTGACCTGGGCAGTTCTTGTTGGCGCACACGACGTAGCCGTCGACCTCCTCCAGGACAGCCTCCACCGCCGCGACCGGACCCGATACCGCGGCCATTTTCCCGTTGTCGCCGTCCATCGGCCTCACGCTGGCCATCGCCGTGCCGCGGGCGGCGACCGTCCTCAGGGCGGTCGCAAAGTCCATGACCCCGGCGGCGACGCAGGCACCGTACTCACCCAGAGAGTGACCGGCGAACATATCCGCCGTGAACCCCAGATGGTCCAGCACCCGCAACAACGCGATGTCGGCGGTGAGCATCGCCGGCTGGGTGATCTCGGTGCGGGTCAGGTCGATGAACGCGCGCTTCTTGGACGCGTCGTCGGTGATGTTCGTCGGGTTGATGTAGCTGCTCAGCGGGCGCTCGAGGATGTCGGCCATGACCGCGTCGGCCTCGTCGAAGGTGGCCCGCACCTGAGGAAAGTCGGCCGCCAGGTCCGCGAGCATGCCCAGGTATTGCGAGCCCTGACCGGGGAACAGGAAGGCGACCTTCCCGTCGTGCATGCCGTCGCCGAAGTACACGCCCTTGTTCGCAAGCAGCTTCTCTCCGCGCCCCTTGGCGATGACCGCCCCCGCCTTCTCCAAGAGGACCACCAGCGCATCCGCACCCTCCGAGGGGTCGAACGCGATCGCCACACGGCTCGGTTGCTTGGCGGCCGTCGCCCGATCCAGGCGGCCCAAGGCGCTGAGGCCATTGGCGCGCAGGTTGACGATGGTGTCGACGATGACCGGCGCGAGCTCATCCCGGTTCGCAGCCCCCAGAACCAGGAGGCCGGCCATCGTGTCGGCGCTGACGGCCTCGGGTGCCGGCGCCGGTTGACCCGGGCTCGACGCTGCCGGGGCGCTCACGATGCCAGACGCCCCCAAGCGTTGGACGACGTAGGTGGCCAGTCCAGCCAGGGTCGGATAGTCGGCCAGCCGGAAGTCGGAGTCTGCGGCCAGGCCATATGCCTCGCGCACAGCTGCCATGATCTCGGCTTGCTTGACCGTGTCGATCCCCAGGTCGGCCTCGAGCTCGAAGTCCGGCTCGAGCTCGTCGCCATCATAGCCGGTACGGTCACAGACCAGCCCCACGAGAGCCTGGTAGACCGCGTCCGGATCGGGCCCGGAGCTGGCTGAATCGGCGGCAGGTGCGCTCGCCTCCGCTGCGGCCGGAGCCGGCTCAGCGACGAGGGTGGCGCCGTCTCTTCGGGTCCCGAGGCGCTCGACCACATAATCGGCCAGCCCTTGCAGCGTCGGATAGTCGGCCAGGCGGAAATCAGCGTCGGCTTCGAGGCCATAGCTCTCGCGAACCGCCGCCATGATCTCGGCCTGCTTGACCGTGTCGATCCCGAGATCAGCCTCGAGCTCGAAGTCGGGCTCCAGCTCGTCGGCGTCATAGCCGGTGCGTTCGCAGACCAGCTCCACCAGACGCGCGAAGATGACATCGCCGCCGGTGGCCCTCGCCGCAGGCGCCGCCGCAGGCGCGGATACAGCCTTGGGGGCGCTCAGATTCGTCGTCGAAAGCGTCATGTCTCTGCGCTCCTGGGTGGGTCCGTCAGCCTCGGCGAGCACGACGTGTACGTTGGTCCCGCCAAATCCGAAGGCGCTCACTCCAGCCAGGCGCGGAACGCCGACAGGGACGTTCCAGTCTTCGGTGGTCAGCTGTAGGTTCAGCTTCCCCTGCTCCAAGGGCAGCTTCGGGTTCGGGGTGGTCACGCTCAGCGTCGGGACCAGAGTGGCGTTCTTCAAAGCCAAGGTCGCTTTTAGAATCGCGGCGGCGCCCGCTCCAGCCTTCAAGTGGCCGATGTTGGACTTCACGCTGCCCAGGCTGGCGCCATGGGCGGTGGCGCCGACGGTCTCTACCAGGCTCCCCACCTCCACCGGGTCGCCGACCGCGGTGCCCGTGCCGTGGGCCTCGAACATGGTGACCTGCTTCGGGTCCACGCCGGCATCGCGGTAGGCCCGCGACATCGCCCTGACCTGTCCGCGCGGGTTGGGCGCGGTGATGCCTTTCCCCCGGCCATCGGAGCTCGCCCCCGAGCCCAGGATGCGGGCGTAGATCGCTCGCCCACTGGCGCGAGCATCGCTCTCGCGCATGAGCACGAACATGGCCGATCCCTCGCCCATGACAAAGCCGTTGGCGTCGGCGTCGAAGGGCTTGCTGCCATCGGGCGAGAGCGCGCCGATCTTGCAGAACTTAACGTAGGGCTCGGGAGACATCAGGCTGTCTACGCCGCCGACCAGCGCCGCATCGTATTCCCCGTCGCGGAGACCGCGAATCGCCACGTGGATAGCCGCCAGACTCGACGCGCAGGCGGCATCGGTGACGAAGTTGGGTCCGCCCAGGTCGAACGTCCCCGCCATGCGCCCGGCGATGCAATTGGGAAGCTCACCAGCCATGGTGTCTTCGGTGATCGGAGCGCGGCCGGCCAGCGCTTCGTTCACAAACCGATCGATGACCTGCTGCCTGTGCGCCGCGCTCAGCCCCGACCCGGCGAGCGCCGCCTCGAGGTTTCGCTTGAGGCCGGGAATCTCCGTGCGCAGGGCCGTCTCCAACCGCAGCTCACCGCCGTTGGTGTTGCCGATGATGACCGCGCAGTTTTCCGTCGGCAGGGTGTCGCGACCCGCGTCGTCCAACGCTTGCCGCCCGGCCTCCAGGGCCATCTGCTGCGCGCGATCCAGACTCTTGACGACCTTGGGAGGGATCCGAAACGCCTTCCGGTCGAACTCGAAGTTCCGCACGAAGGCGCCAATTTTGCTGTACGCCAGATCCGGCGCCTTGCGGTCCGCTGACCACAACAACTCTGGATCCCAACGGTCGTTGGGGACCTCGTCGATGGCACAGTGGCCCGACTGAAGGTTGCGCCAAAACGCCGATACGTCCGGCGCGTCCGGCAGCACCGCGCCGACTCCGACGATCGCGATGGGCTCTTTGGCGGCCGCTGCCGCGGCGGGGTGGGGTCGCTGCTGGGGCTGGGCCGCCGGCGCCGAAAGGGGCGCTTCGCCGCGCTCGGTGAGCAGCCGATGAAACTCCGCCATAGTCCGCGTCTCGCTGAGCAACGCAGCGACCTGACCCGCATGATAGAGACCCTGCTCTTGCTGTTGGGAGACGTCCAGCTCTGCGAACGTCGCCCCCTTGATCGCATCTACGGCGACGATCTTCTGGCCCTTGGCCGCAGCACGTAGCCCGCCCAGGTTGTCGTGCTCGAAGGCCGACTTCTTGGCGTGCAGTTTGGCATCCGACCGCTCGCGCTCCAGCTCCGACTCGAAGATGCGACCGGCGGCCTCCGTGGGAAGGACCCGGGTGGGCGCACGCACAGTCTCGCCCATCAAGACGGTCTGGTCGGCGGAGGCGATCTGACGCTGATACTCGGGGCGAATCGCACCCGTCTCGACGGCTTCACGGGTCATGAGGTAGGCGGTCCCCATCTGCTGACCGCAGCGGACGCCAAGCTTCACCAGTGGCTGCACGAGGGCCGCCACGGCCCGGGAGGAGGCCGCATCACCAAGCCCGCCAGCCATGCAGAACGACAGCTCCCCAGCAGGGATGCCGCCCTCTACAGCCTTGAGCATGACGTCGACACCAAGCTGCCAGAGCACCAATGACCCCAGCTGCCCGACGTGTCCACCAGCCTCCGTCCCTTCCAGGATGAAGCGGCGGATCCCGGCGTCCAGAGCCGCCTCGAGCAGGCCCGGCGTGGGCGTATGGAGCCAGGTCGTCAGACCGGCGTCGTCGAAGTCACGCGCTTGCTCCACGGTGCCAGCCGCGACCATGACCGCCGGCGGCCGGACGCGCTTGAGCATCTCGATGTGCTGGTCGCGGTAACGGTTGGCGTCCAGCCCGATGATTCCAGCCCCGAAGGGGCGCCCGCCCATGGCCTCCAAGGTCGCCTTCACGGTAGCTTCCGCAATATCTGCGGGCATGTTCGCCAACGCCAGCCAGGGCATCGCGCCGGCATCGGCGACGGCGGTGGCGAAGGCAGGGACGTCCGCAACCTGGGCCATCGGTCCCTGATGCAGTGGATAGCGGGTGTGGTTGACAGTGGCGATCCCGCCACCCTCGCCCCAGGGCCAGACCATCGCCGCCTCCTGTGACGAGAGACGTCGTGTCAGCTCCGCCACGATGGTCCCCACGGTGGTCCAACCGCAGCGCTCCACAAACAGCCTGCCCAAGCCGGCGTCCTGGCCCAGCTCCACGACCTCGACCTTGGGGTCTGCCTGGTGCGCATGCGCCGCTGTCGCCGCGTCCACCTGTGCCCACCATTCGGCCGGTCCGATGTTCCCGGCGCTGGCGGCCTTGGCCAGCGCACGCACGGGCTTGGTGGCGAGCTGAGCGAAGACCCGGTAGCGCACGCCGAAGGGCACGCCGAGGGCCTGAGTGTCAGCTGGGTTGAAGCGCGCGATGCGTTTGCTCATAGCGTCGCTGAGCGGCACGTCGTCTGCCGAGAGGAGCTGGGAGTCGAGCATGACGCCAGCCGCGCCAGCTGCTGTGCAGGCGGCTGCAGAGTCAGGGCCTACGCCACCGCGCGCCCACACCCTCACGCCGACAGGCTCGGCGACGCCCAAGACCCGGCGCACGAGGACCAAGGTCGACTCGTGGCTCACCAGCCCGCCGCCCTCGGCGCCGCAGGCGACGAGCCGTGTTGCGCCGGCGGCGATGGCTCGAGAGGCCTGTTCGACGGTCGTGACTTCGACGAATGTGCCACGCCCGGCGTATCGCGCGATCGCCGACTCCGGCGCATCGATGTCGGAGCTAAGCCACCACTGCGCGCCGATGAGCACCGGGCCACTGGCCTCGGCGACGGGGTGTGCAGGAGTCGAACGCGACACCCTGTCACGAAACACGACAGCGCCCGCGGCTGTGGCGGTGCGTGCAGCGGTATCGCAGTCGGCGGCGCCCGGAAGGCGAACGAGGATGGCCGGCTCGTGAGTCATGTGATGCATCCCGTGTGACGTTTTCAAAACGAAGGCGGGACCCCTCGTTTCATGCGGCCGGCACCTAATTACCGATGATCACAGCTGTCAAGCGATTACGCGCGATAAAGACAGAGCGAACGATCGGTTTGTCACGCAAGCCGGCGAGGTGTGGGGATCATCGCTGAACACGGCTATTTTGCTTCGCGAGCGCCGGTCGGGTGCGAAATAATATTCCCAACCCGATGCCATATAGCGCACAGCGAGGATGTTTTCGCGGCGAAACAGAGCGCTCGCTCGCTCAGAAATGAGGGCTCATTCAGTGAATCAGAGGTTCGGAACGACTCATATTTAGACTCAATGCGAGCGCTTGCTCGGCATATTCTGAATACCCATTCAGTCAGCCTTTCGCACCGCGTGAATGGCGGTTCATCCCACGATCGTCGCCGATCAGCAGGGTCGGTATGGAGGCGCGGTCAGATCCACCTCCGTCATCGATAGACCGAGCCTCGGCCACCCGCCGGACGCGGGACCCCAACCAATCCGCATGTTCCATGGCGCTTTGGGCGCAGACTATCCCCGCTGTTCAAGGCACCGCGAGCGAAACCAAGGAGACGAACTGCTGAAGGGCGCGGCGCGGACCGGAGGCTGGTGACGTCGGTGTCGACAACCGTCAAACCAGCCGAAGGGAGGTCGCGCCCTTCAGCGCTGCGGATTCGCCGGGTGCAGCCGCAGCGGCGTGATTTTGTTCGGGCTATGTGCCACCGCTCTGGCGGGTTTGGCTCGACCCTCGGTGTTCGGGCTCGCTGCGCTCCCGGCCAGCCCTGTGCGAGCGCCCGGGGCCGCGCCACCGCGCACGACCCCCCCCGGAACGCTGGCGTAGAATCGGGGGAGGGGCGACGCAGCCCCAACAGCCCACGCGTCCGCACGACCCCGACCGCTGTTGGCGTCGCGCCCGTCGAGCTCGCCCCTCCAACGGTGGCAGCACCAACCGCGCGAGCTGCGGCCGTAGACGGCGTCAGGGTCAGCCTACCAGGCCTGCACACGATGCTCGCGTCCAGCCCAGAGCCTCCACCTGCGCGTGACAAATGGGTCCACAGGCTTCAGGGGCACAGGCCCCCTCAGCTGGACTGCTTGACCAGCAACGGCTCCACCGCGCTCACGAGCGCGCTTGGGGCGTACGGCTTGGGTAGCATATGGTAGTCACCGATCTCTGCGAACTCTTGCTGCAAGAGCTCCGGGCTGTAGCCGCTCGAAAACAGGACCGGTACGTCTGCGCCCAAGTTCAACATCTGTTGCCACGCCGCGGGCCCTGCAAGTTTGGGCATCACCACGTCCAGAATGACGAACCCAATCTCGGCGCGGCGCGCCTCGAAGATTCGAACCGCCTCTTCACCATCGCGTGCCTCGATGACGGAATAGCCAGCCCGGCGGAGAATACGAGCGGCCATGCGCCGCACCCCGTCTTCATCCTCGGCCAACAAAATGTTGGTGACCTGAACGGGCCGCAAGGCCCCGGCAGTTTTTGAGTGTGTGGCGTCCTTGGCGGAATCGACGCTGGGGAGATGAACCCTGAAGGTGGAGCCGACTCCAGGTTCGCTCGCGACGTCGATGAAGCCCCCGTGCTGCTTGACCACACCATGAACCACCGACAGGCCGAGACCTGTCCCCGACCCTACTGGCTTGGTGGTATAGAACGGTTCGAAGATCTGGCTCTGCGCATCAGGAGACATCCCGCAGCCCGTGTCCTCGACCGAGAGCACGGCGAAGGCCGCTGCGCCAGAGGAGGATAGCCGGTGCACCTGACGGGCGTCGCGCGCGTCGGTGCCGATCAATCGCTCGGTCGTTACCCTGATCTCGCCGCCGCCAGGCATCGCGTCCCGCGCATTCACGCACAGATTGATCAGCACTTGATCAAGGTACGACGCGTCAGCATGGACGATCAATGGCGCATCGCACGTGTTGATGATGATCTTCACGTTGGTCGAGATCAGGCGCTCGAGCAGCCTCACGGAGCCCGCGATGACCTCGTTGAGGTCGACATGAACCCGCTTTAACGGCTGCGCGCGACTGAACGACAAGAGCCGGCTGGTGAGCTCCGAAGCGCGTCGTGCCGCCGACTGGGCTTCGAAGAGACCCGAGCGTACCTCGGATGTGCTCGGCAGGTCCTCGATGGCCATGTCCAAATGACCCATGATGATCAAGAGGAGGTTGTTGAAATCGTGAGCTATGCCTCCCGCTAGCTGGCCGATGCTCTCGAGCCGACGGCTCCTCTCGAGCTCCACCTGGAGTTTGTTTCTGGACTCTTCAGCTCGTTTGCGTGCCGTGATGTCCGCGACGATGCCCCCAATAAAAGATGGGGCCCCGTCACGGTCCTTGACCAGATAGCTGTAACTCTGGAGCCAACGCACCTCGCCGCTGGCATGAATGATTCGATACTCTGCATGGCTCTCGCCGTCCGTATAGAGCTTGGCCCCGCTGCCCTCCGCGATGTGAAGATCGTCGGGGTAAACGCTCTCCAACCAGATGTTGGTGTTGGCTTGCCATTGCTCGAGTGAATAGCCGTAGACCGACAGGCCCGAACGATTCGCGTACAGGAGCTCGCCTGATGTGGCGTCCACCGCCCACACGGCCTGCCGCATCATCTCCAGGAGCTGAGCCAGGACCTGAGTCTCGTGGTGAGGCCCGACAGTACTATTTTCGTCCGACATTTCAGATACTCTCCGCTCGAGATTTAATCAGAGCGCGCACGTGGCAAAAACCTCAGGGCCCCAAGAACGCGGGCAGCTGGCAGACCTGAGGATAGGCGTGGTCGCACGGGATGTCGTTCCACCCCCCGTCGCCCCACGTCGAAATGTGCGCGCAGTCCTCGCCATTGGAATCGTTGGGCTCGCCGTCGTTCCAGCTGCTGTAGTCCAAGCTCGAACCGTCGCTCCACACGAACTCACCTTCCACGTCGATATCGTTGAGCCCGATCCACCAGTGCTCGAACAACACGTCGAAGGCGGCGTCCTTCAACGCGATCTGCACCAACTCACTGTGGATACTGGCGAGGTCTCCGCCGAGGCTGACACAGTAGTCGCGGCTGTCTTGCCAGCTCCGCGGCTCGAAACACATCTCATAGGCCACGTCTCCTGGCCCGATGAAGGGGACGCACTTGTCACAGCTGTCGTTATCGTCGATGGCCCCACTGCAGTCATCGTCTTTCAGGTTGCAGATCTCGGGCATGCCGGGGTTCACCTCCGGGTCATCATCATCGCAATCATCCGTACACCCGGAGAACCCATCACCATCGCGATCGACGCTCGGCGGGTCCGCGCAGGCCAGGTTGAAGGGAAGCGCCTCCGCCCAACCGAGGAGGCGATTGATGGTCTGGTTCGCGGCTCCCTCGACCTGCTGCGGTTTGGCTTCCACTCTGGGGTCCTCCGCGATCAGCGACAAGACGAGCGCACGCGCTGACAGCGCGACCCCGAGGATGCCGTTGACGTCGGCCCGCTCCACGATGGCCTGCAGCCGGGCCCCGAGCTGTTTACGGCATGCCAGCGAGCGCAGACACAGGCGCTGGACGATGCCACCTGCGCTCCAGGGTGTGTTGATCCCCCGAAAGGCGCGCTCCATCGACGCGGCCACGAAGCTCCAGCGTCCGTCGCTGCCCCGATGAATCGCGTAGTTCGCAGGCCTCATGGCGTAACCCTCGGTGTGCGCGACGAAGATCTCCAGCGCCGCAAAATCCACGTAGGCGTCGACATCAAACACACTCGCCAGCGCCGCATAGACGTCCTGTGAGGCGTAGTTTTGGTCGATGTCCACCAGGGCAGCGGCCAGCGCCTGCAGGTCGGCGCTGTCATCGCTGTCGCCGGTGAGACGGACGACACCCGGGATATCAGCAGGGACGAGGTCGGCGTTGTCAGCGCCAACACGATAGACGTCGCCTTCGGTGCCAGGGAACCACCGGGACAAAAAGCCCGGATCGGTGATGCTCTCCTCCAAGCCGTACAGCCCGTAGACATCACCGTTGATGCGCAACCAAGCCCAGGACGCTCTCGGCGCCGGGACCCCCCAGTCACGCGCCATCGCGTAGGACACCTGCGCTCGGAGCTGGGCTCTGTTTCGCACATTGTTGTTGAGATTCAACTCGGTCAGACCCGCAAACGGGTCCTGGAAGCGGATCACGACGTAGGCCTTCTCGGAGAGGTCGCGCTGGCCGCCAAATTCGCCGCCCAGACGCACGCTCACCGGCTGCTCGACGGTCCAGCCGGCGATGCTGACCGTGCCGGTCACCCAGGTGAACGGATCGGACTCCAGCGACTCCAGCGACGCGGCGTCGACAGTCAGCTCAATCGCCACCGGGGGCCCGAGCGCGAACAGATCAGCCGGCGGGGTCGGCGCAGGCGCCTCCTGGGCGACATCCTCGAGGACCTCCAGGTTCACCTCTGCGTCGTCCGCTGGGGTCGAGTCCATCGCCTCCGAGGCCGCATCCGCCGGATCGGCGATCACGTCGGGGATGACCGCGGTGGACGTGTCCAGACCGCTACCTCCACACCCTGCTGCGGCCAAGGCGATGAGGATGGAAGGCAGATGGCGTGGGAACATGCCCTCGGTGAGACCACGGACGACCGGTTGGAGTCAATGAAAACCCAGTGCTATAGCAGACGTCATGGTCACCTTCTCCGAGCGCGTCGAGCGACTGCCCTTTCTCGGCCTCGGCGTCTCCACCGAGTACGGGGCGGCGAACGCCAGCGGCGCGTTGGACCTGGCTGCGCTGAAGCGCGAACATCCCGAGTACGCTCATTTTCTCGAGATCGGGGTGGAGATCGCCAAGGGGCTCGACCCCGCCGCGCAGCAGTGGCTTGGCTCTGGGTCACCGGTGACCTATCACTTCCTGGACCTGAACCTGGACGAGCCGGAGGACTTCGACGCGGCCTGGCTCGACGCGGTCCGCGGCCTGATCGATCGGATGAACCCCGCATGGTTGTGCGGAGATGCGGGGCTTTGGCACTTCGGCCCCCGACAGCGCGGCCACATGCTGTTGCTGCCGCCGATTCTATCCGATGACGCCGCCTCCGAGCTGGCCCTTGGGGTGGTCAGGCTTCGCGAGGCGGTGGGACGCGAGGTCCTGCCCGAGAATCCACCGGGCCACGTCTTCGTGGGTGACCTTCACCTCCTCGATTTCTTTGCGCGGGTCTGCGAGCGAGGCGACACGGGGATGCTCCTCGATTGCGCCCATCTGGCGATTTTCCAGCGCGCCATGGGACACGACCCGCTGACCGGGTTGGACGGTTTCCCGCTGGAGCGGGTCGTCGAGGTCCACGTCGCTGGGGCCACCACGGGGAACGTCGCCGGGTTGGAGTTCGTCGAAGACGACCACACCACCGACGTGCTCCCCGAGACCTGGCAGATCTTCGAGTACGTCGCCGCGAGGGCAAAGAACCTGCGGGCCGTCGTCTTCGAGTGCGAACGGAACGCGCTCGCCGAGACGCTCCCTGGATTCGCGCGCATCGCCGCGACGCTGGCGGGCCGAGCGTCGTGAGCCAGCCGCTCCAGAGGGTGATCGTCAGGATGCTGTACGACCCCGACTTTGTGATCGCGGTCTATCAGGACGCGCGAGCAGCGACCGCTGATGTAGACCTCTCCGACGACCAACGGGGGTGGCTGGTGAGGCCCGATCGGCGCGCATGGACCATCGATCGGCAACGGCGCGCGCGGACCTTGACTGCGCTCATCGAAGAGTACCCGGCGGCGACCCACATGGTCGACCCAGCGGACGCGTTCTTCTCGTCGGCCACGTTTCACGACTGCATCCAACAGCGAGGCTCCCTGGCGATCGCTTACGGCGACTATCTCATCGACCGCTTCGGTCACCGAGCGTGGGTCTCACCGATCACCCGACTGGAGCAGACCGCCGCGCGCCTGCGCCGGGCGGCCCCAGCCAAAGTGGCACAAGGCCTGGTGGTGCTGAATCATCGGGTGCTTGCGCTGAGCGAGCCGACCGGGTCGGCGGCGGTGTATGCGATGGCGCTGCGAGGCGGATCGCCCCCCGGGGAGTGCTCCGCCCAATCAGAGCCGCTGCTCGCGGAGCTCCGCAGCGACGGCTCCATCGATCTGTCCGGCGCGAGCGCTGAGCTGGTGCGCCTGCTGAACGCGGCGGTGACGCCGATCGCACAAGGCGACCTGGAGGCCGTGGCTCGGCAGCTCGGCTGCAGCGCGCGCGAAGCCAGGGAGCTCATCGCGGAGCTCCTCCACGACGGCCTGCTGGTCGGTGCGCACCATGATTAGCCCGGATCATTCATGGAACTTCGAGGGAAACCAAGGAGGCGTAGTGCTGCCGGGTGTGGCAC
>JAAZYN010000900.1 GCA_014239625.1 Myxococcales bacterium
TTGCGGGCGTGGACCGTGGGCGTGAACTGTGGACCGTGGGCCGTGACCGTGACCGTCTCACCCAATTCAGGGACACGCCCTAGTGTCGCCGGGACGTGGGCGCGGGGAGGGACGCGCCCAGTAAGCCCACCCTCGGCTGCCCGCGGCCGCAGCTCAGATGACGGGGCGTCATCGCTCGCGCGTCGCCTCGGGCGGGCTGAGCGGATCCTGGAATCAGGGCGCGGAGCGGACCGAGGGCGGGGGACGTCATGGGACACACGCCTCGAGCCAGCCGCAGGAGTTCGCGGCCGTCAGCTTCGCAGAACCATCGCTTGCCGCCCAACGGAAGCGACATTCGGTCGCCCGTGGGGCCACCAAACGCCCGGGTTCAGACCGGCACCCACCGGGTCACGCGGACATACGGAGCGGTAACCCCGATCCCCGCGATGTCACGGGCGAGCTCGATCGTGGCGTGGACGCGCATGCCCTGTCGCGTCAGCCCGTCAGGCGGATCCACGACCTGAAACGTCCGCCCATCACTCGTCACGAGCTGCCAGACACCGCCGGCGATGGCTTGTCTCGTCATCGTTGCGTCGACGTCCACTGCAGCCGGATCCTTTCGGGTTTGATGATGAGGCGAGCCCCAATGAAGCACACCAGCGCGTTGGCGCCTAGCCAGATCACCTCCAGGGCTCGACCTGGGATCAGCCCGACGTCGGCCTGACCATGCACCGCGGCGGCCGCCAGAAAGGCTGCCGCCCCAGCGCAGACCCCGCCCAGCGCAGGTCGGAGTCTGCGCTGGCCATAGAGCAGGGCGACCAAGGTACCTGGGACGAGGGCGCTCCAGGCCAGGGCGTTGGCGTGGTGGCCAGCCCCGACGACGTGCAGCCCCCAATCCATCATCGGCGTCGCTAGCCAGGCGCGGCCGGGGAAGACCCCCACCACCCACGGCAAGAAGAAGACGCCTACACCGGTCACCAGCGCGGCGGCATAGAAGCTCCAACCCGGCCGGTCCGAGGAACGGCGACTCAGGCTCAGCAGGAGCAGGATCAGCCCCAGCGCCAGGGAGCGCCCTGTGCCCAGCTCGAAGCGCGCCCTGCTGGTCGCCTCCCCGGCGTCCAGGATGCCGTGCCCATGTCGAGGCGTCCAACCCGACTGACCTGGGCCAGGCCTCGCGCTGTCCAACAGCAGCCGCTCGACGCTGGCCGAGCGCGTGATCCCCGTGGCCATGATGAGCGCTGCCGTGGCCGCGACGTGTGGAGCCGCCATGGAGGTTCCCTGGAGAAAGGCGTAGCGCGTCGCCCCTCTGCCGTCACGCTCGGTGGTGTGTTGGTACACTCCGTCGGGCGCGCCGTCGCCGTTTTGATCCACGTTCATGTCGCCCCCGGGGGCGGCGATGTCGATGGCCTCTCCGTGGGACGAGTACGGCGCCAGCTGGCCGTCGAAGCGGGTCGCGCTGACGGCGATGACGCTGTCGTAGGCCGCTGGATATTCGACCTCACCGAACCCGGTGTTGCCAGCCGCCGCGATCACCAACACGTTGTGGTCGCGAGCGTACCGGCAGGCCTTCTCGAGGACCTGGCTATAGGCACCTCCTCCAAGGCTCAAGTTGATGATCTGGGCGCCCTGGTCAGCCGCCCAGCGGATCCCGTCGGCGATGTCTTCCACGCGGCCGTATCCACCTGCGCTCAGCACTTTGACCGGCATCAGTCGAGCGCGGTGTGCCAGCCCCGCCGGTCCCAGACGGTTGTCGGTGGCCTCGGCGATGGTGCCGGCTACGTGGGTGCCGTGGCCGTGGTCATCGACCGCCTCTGGGCGATCGTTGACGAAGTCGTAGCCTCTCGCGAAGCGCGCGCCAGTGAAATCGTCGCTGGCCACAAAGTCGCCGAACGAGGCGTACGCGATGCCGGTGTCGATGACCGCGACGGTGACCCCATCGCCGCGGCTGAAGTCCCACGCCTTTGGCGCGTCCACGACGTCGAAATGCCACTGGAAGCGATATCCGGGGTCGTTGGGCGCGAAGGCGCTGGCCCGGTAGCGAAAGCTCGGCTCCGCAGCCTCCACCGAGGCGTTGGCCGCCCCCGATTGAGCGGCCCGACACTTTTTCTGGAACAACCCG
>JAAZYN010000901.1 GCA_014239625.1 Myxococcales bacterium
GACGTCGATCTCGCGCCTTGCCAGCAACGAAATCCCCTGGCGAATCTCGCGATCAGCCAAACTCGCCGGCTCCATCAGCCGGCGAGGCGCGCGCGCGCCCTACCCAGCGGTGCATCGCCTGCGCCGTGTGAGCGCAGCGCGGCCGCCACGCCGGTCGCCGGTCGCCGCCTGCGTCAGCCCGGCCGCGTGCCCAGCGTAGAACGTCCGGGGGGTCGACGGCGCCGCGGTCTGCCCCTCCCTGCCAAGCCGCGAGGGCGCAGGGCTGGCGTGGGGCCATCCCGCCCGAGGATGCAGGCAGGGTCCAAACAAGCCAGGCGTCGGCTTCGCAAGGGGCACTCTCCCGGAGGTCACGTGGCGCCTCGGGGGAGACCAAGAGGGCGTCGTAACGCTGACGGGTGCGGCGCCGACCGCCAGGCGGGGGACGTCGGTCCGACATACCTCGAGCGAGCCGCCGGCAGCACGCGCCGGTCCGCGCTACGGAGCTCCGGGTTGCAGCCGGAGAGACATGGAACCTCCGGGCCAGGGCTGCTGGGCCGGTCCTTCGGGCGTGCGCCCTGGCAGAAGCCCCCCCCCGCTGAACGTCCAACACGACGCCCCGCCGTGCGCTACCGTCTACTGGTCAGCACCTTCGAGCGGGCCTGGCTGGGCTCTGAGTCACACTTGACCGCCAGGTTTTCGACCGGCTCGCTAAACCCTTTGAGGTTCAGCGGCGCCTTGATCTGGGCCTCGATCCCTTCCCCGGACAGGTCATGGGTGGTCTGGCTGATCAGGATCTCACCGCCACTGGCCGCTCCGCACAGTCGGCTCGAGCGATTCACGGAGTCACCGACGACGGTGTAGTTCATCGTCTTTGACGAGCCCATGTAGCCGACTACGATCTCACCGCTGTCGACGCCGATCCCGGTGTGGATCTCGGGCATCCCGTCAAGCCGCCGCAGCTCGTTGAACCGGGCCGCGGCCTTTTGGATCTGGATAGCCGCTTGGACCGCCTTGCGGGCGTGATACGGGTCGTCCACCGGGGCCCCCCAGAGGGCCATCACAGAGTCACCGATGTATTTATCCAAGGTGCCGTCGAACTCGAACACCACGTCGACGACCATCTCGAAGTACTCGTTGAGCATCTTGACGATCTCTTGGGGCTGCGAGCCGTGGGTCAGCTCGGTGAAGCCGCGGATGTCGGTGAACATCACGGTCACCGTCTTGAGCTGACCGCCCTTCTCGATTTGGAGATCGCCGCTGACGACCTTGTCGACCAGGTTCGGCGACAGCATCTTCTCGAACTTCTGGCGCGTGACCGCCTCTTGCTCGATGCGCTCCACCAGGCGAGCGTTCTCGATGGCCTGCGCCGCCTGGTGAGCGACGACTTGAAGCAAGCTCAGATCCCGATCGCCGAACGCGCCGGGTCGAAAGAGGGAGTCGAGGTGTATGACGCCCAACACCTCTTCGTCGTTGTTGAGCAGCGGCACACACATGGTGGAGCGAATACCGCTCAGGATCACGCTGTGCGCGCTGTTGAAGCGATTGTCCCGTTGGGCATCGCTGGTGATGACCGCGCGCTTCTCGACGGTCACCTGCTGCAAGATGGTCTCCGACAGCTGAATCTGCTGGCTGCTGGAGTCTCGCCCGCGGACCCGGACCGCTCGGGCGCGCATCTCCTCCTGGCCCGGCTCACGCAGCAGGATCACCCCGCGGTCGGCCTTGAAGAGGTCCAGCATCAGATCGAGGATCCGGGGCAGCAGCCGCTCGGTCCGAATCTCAAGCGCCATCTCGTGGTTGAGCTTGGCGGCCATCCGCAGCTTCTCATAGTCGCGCCGCAGCAGCGCCTCATCGGTGATCTTCTCGGCCGGTAGGAACACGCCCGCGGCGTCCTGTGCCGAGGTCTTCTGGATCGACGACTCGACCGCGTCACCGATGGTCACCATGTGGTCGCCGGTGGCGGCCGACTTGGGATCCATGAAGACCATCTGGCAGGTGCCCAGCCGTACCCGGTCTCGGTGCCGCAGACGGATGGCGCCTTTGACCATGCGCTCGTTGACGAAGGTCCCGTTCAGGCTACCCCGATCCCTCAGGACCCAGCGGCCGCCCGGCTGAAGCTCG